>JAUVEG010000088.1 GCA_030594925.1 Gammaproteobacteria bacterium | reverse complement strand
GCATTCTGCAATGTCCAGGTCTGCTCTCGACGTGAAACGCTGTACGGCCTGGCGCTCGAGATCACCATAGGGCATTGGGTGGCGTATAACAGCAACCTTCAGGCCATGCTTCTTTAGAAGTTTCGACAGCCAGCGTGTCGTCGGGGATTTTCCACAACCGGTGCGGACCGCACAGACTGCAATAACAGGCGCCTTTGCCTTCAACATGGTGCGTTCAGGCCCCAGCATGACGAAGTCTGAACCGGCTGCAAGGACGACAGAAGCCTTATGCATGACCAGGGCATGGCTGACATCACTATAGGCAAACACAACCTTGTCGATACTCTCTTGACGACACAGTGCATCGAGTTCTGATTCATCATGAATCGGGATGCCATCAGGATAACCGGAGCCGGCAAGAGAAGCCGGGTATCGCCGCCCGGCAATATCCGGGATCTGTGTTGCGGTAAAGGCGATCACGTCGTTGTCAGGGTCGTTGCGATACACCATGTTGAAATTATGAAAATCACGACCGGCAGCACCCATAATGATGATGCGGGTGGCTTTTTGATTATTCGACATTAGATTTTTTCGCTTCATATACGCTGATAAATTGGAACGCCAAGAGTATGCTCCTCTAAGTATCTGGATAAATCGAAGGCTATACTAATACAATGAATAATACACCTTGTGATACGAATGATGCTGTCAACCCATTATTGGAAATTTCCTGTACGCACCATCAACTCTTTGTTGCAACGTCAGGTACTGGCCAGCATCACCGGAATTAAAGAGTCAACAACTGCAGACATACTGGATACATTTCATGACAGTATGGATAAGAGTGTAGTTGCATGTACGTAATCCGGGTTTTGCTGCTCTGAAAAAGAGTCCCGCAATGATGAAACCAATCTTTATATCAATCCTGGCCAGTCTGCAGCTGATGGCATCCACTGTGTTCGCTATACAGGGAGATGCTGAGACACCTCCCCCGCTGCTGGACAGGGAGTTGTTCTTCGGTCCTCCCAGGATTTCGGGGGCGCAGCTATCACCTGACGGCCAGTGGATGTGTTTCATCAAGGTATACAGGGGTGTTCGCAATATTTGGCTCAAGCGCGCTAAGGAGTCCTTCGAGGCTGCACGTCCCGTAACCGCCAGCCAGCACCCCGTACCATCCTGTTTCTGGAGTCGAGGCAGCGACTACCTGCTCTATGAGCAGGACAAGGGAGGCGATGAGATGTACCACATCTGGAGGGTCAAACTAGCCGATATCCGCAAGGGAGAAGAGAGAGTTCCCCCGGCTATGGATTTAACCCCTCTGAAAGAGGTGCGCACCACCATCTACTCACTGCCGAAAAATGTTCCCGGAACCATCATCCTGGGGTTGAACCTGCGCGATCCCGGCATCCACGACCCCTACCGGGTTGATATCGCCTCCGGAAAACGCGTACTGCTGCGCGAGAACAGGGAGCGTATCGGCTCTTGGGTTATTGACCGCAACGGGGATCTGCTGCTGGCCGCGAGGAGCCTGCCTGGTGGCGGAACGGAGCTCCTGCGTGTAGATCCAGCGGGCTATTCACAAATCGCCGCGGTCAACGCCGACGAGGAACTCATTGTACTCAAATGCCTCGAAGATCACCGCAGCTGTTATGTCGCCAGCGATGCCGGCAAGGAGGTAGACTTGCTGCGGCTCATGCTATTGGATGTAAAAACAGGGAAAATGCAATTTGTCGAGCAGGATCCCGAGAGAGAGGTGGATTTCGGCACTGCCGCTTTTCATCCGGTCAGCGATGAGTTGCAATTTACCTCCTATCTCGGCGACCGCCTGCGCGTCTATCCAAAGACGGAGAAGGCGGCCCTTCTCTGGAAGGGTCTGCGCAAGGCACTGCCGGAAGACGAGATCACCTTCGTCAGCGTTGCCGATGACCTGTCGCTGCTGCTCGTCAGGGTCTCCAGCGATGTCGATCCCGGCTCCATCTACCTCTATGAGCCGGAGATCAGCAAAATCACCCTGCAGTACCGCGTGCGTCCCGGTTTGCCCAGGCAGCATCTGGCGCAGATGCAGCCGCTCAGCTTCATCGCCCGCGACGGCATGACTATTCACGGCTATCTGACGCTTCCCGGGGGCGTCGCACCCCGCAATCTGCCGCTGGTGATGTACATACACGGCGGGCCCTGGAAGCGCAACTACTGGCGCTCCGATCCCTATGTGCAGTTCCTGGCTAATCGCGGCTACGCCGTGATGCAGGTAAACTATCGCGGCTCCGCCGGCTACGGCAAACACTACCTCAATGCCGGCATCCGTGAACTTGGTACGGGAGCCATGCAACATGACATCACTGACGCCGTCGAGCATCTGAAGAAAAAGGGGATCGCCGATCCCAAACGCATTGCCATTTTCGGCGGATCTTTCGGCGGCTACGCGACCCTGGCCGGCGTCACCTTCACGCCCGATATCTATGCCTGCGGCATTCCCTACGCGGCCCCCTCGAACCTGGTCACCTTTACCGAAAGCTTTCCGGACTACTGGAAGCCGTTTCTCGAAAACACCTGGTACAGGTGGATCGGTAATCCCGGCATAGCGGCTGACCGGAAGGAGATGATCGCACGTTCGCCTTTGTTCAAAACCGACCGCATCAAGGCGCCGCTACTGGTGATACATGGCGCCAACGACCCGCGCGTGCAACAACGCGAAGCCGATCAGCTCGTAATAGCCCTGCGTGACAGCGGCAAGCCGGTGGAATACCTCGTTGCGCCAGACGAGGGGCACGGTTTCAACGCCGCCCACAATCGCATGGCCATGGCGGCGGCCATCGAGCAATTTCTCGCCAAACATCTGGGCGGCCGCTACCAGGAGAAGGTGCGCCCGGCGACACGCAAACGGCTTGCCGAGATCAGGGTGGATGTATCAACGCTGAAAACAAGTTCGCCGAATAGCGACTAAGGGAGCTCTGATCGAATCGCTGCGCTCTTCAATCAGAACTCCCTTACAAGTTTTTTATGGGGGAAGGGGCGTATATCAATGGCTTATGATCCATTTCTTGTTAACCCTTCCCCCAAACCCCCATCCCTTCGATTCATTCAGAACATGGATAAGCATGGTAATTCTCTACCCATTGACATTTTTTCAATGAGAGATTTACCACAAGGTCTATTATTCTGATAGTAGAGATCGTGAAATCGTCAGGTGATCCGGGCATGAAACCAACCATCAGTGTCATCAGGGAAGAAGAGAAGTAATCATGCAACGCCGCCGCTTACTTTCCTACCTGGGGCTTGGACTGCTTGGCCTCTGCAGCGGAGCCCTGGGTAGAGAGAAGAGAGAGCAAATGCGCCATAAGAAGAGAGGGGCCAACAGTAAGCCCGTCACACTGTTTCTCTGCGGCGATGTCATGACCGGCCGCGGCGTCGACCAGATACTACCCTACCCCTCTTCCCCCGAGATCTACGAACCCTATATGACCTCGGCCCGGGACTATGTGAAGATAGCAGAGGAGGCCAACGGCCCTATTCCTGCGCCTGTCGCCTTCGATTATATCTGGGGTGATGCGCTGGAGGAGCTCGAGCAGGTGGCGCCGGATCTGCGCCTCATCAATCTGGAAACCGCTGTCACACGCAGCGATGCCTACTGGCCACGCAAGGGGATCAACTACCGCATGCACCCGGACAACTTCCCCTGCATCGAGTCGACTGGTATCGACGCGTGCATCCTGGCCAACAACCATGTCCTGGACTGGGGTTACAAAGGACTCGAGGAGACGCTCGATACAGTAGCGGCAGCGGGCATGAAGAGTGTCGGTGCAGGAAGAAACAGCAGAGAGGCCGAGGATCCGGCTGTGTTCGAACTGCCTGGCGGCAGGCGCGTCATTGTGCTGGCCTTTGCCCACACCTCCAGCGGCGTGCCCCCGGAGTGGCAGGCCGATCCAGAGCGGGCAGGAATCTTCCTCATCGAGAGTCTGAATGATGCGGCCATCGAGAAGATCGCCAGCCAGGTCGCCGCGCTGAAGCAGGCGGGCGATCTGATGGTGATATCGATCCATTGGGGCGGCAACTGGGGCTACCGTATCCCCCGCGAACAACAACGCTTTGCCTACGGCCTCATCGACCGTGCTGCTGTGGATGTTGTGCATGGCCACTCCTCGCATCACCCCAGGGGGATCGAGATCTACAACGACCGCCCCATACTTTACGGCTGCGGCGACTTCCTCAACGACTATGAAGGTATCAGGAGCCATTCGGAGTACAGGGGTGACCTGGCGCTGATGTATTTTCTCACCCTTGACCCACGCAGCGGCAGGTTGCTGCGCCTGCAGATGACGCCACTGCAGATCCGGAGGTTCCGTCTGCATAGAGCTTCGAAGCCGGACACACAATGGCTGGCGCAAACCATGGACAGGGAGTGTCGTCGCCTGGGCGCAAGCCTCAGGAGAAATGCCGGGGGGCGCTTCGAGCTTTATTGGCAGTAAAAAGAGGGATTTCCAGCCACTACGCCTGGGTTGTTGTTAGCAGCACGCTCATTGGTGGTACAGACCTGAACTACCAGAATCTCGATTTGCAAGAATTACTGCATCGACAATAAACCACCAGTATCGACCGCACATGGGTTATGCATGAGATAGTACGAAACGAATTTGCAACCCTGTAAGTTAACGCTGGATGGCATTTATGCGTTAGGCTGCACGGGGTATTCAATACCATTGATGAGAGATGGCGCCTCTTTATCCTGCTCCTGATAATTGATCAAGGCTTTATCAAAACTCGATGTGGCGTAGCAATATTGGCATCCCAGAATGCAGGTATCGTAGACACCTATGTCACGGCTTTCCACACAGCCGCACGCTTCTCGTTGGCCTTTATCTTTCTTGTGGGTCACATCGATATCGAACACCTCTCGAATGTATTTGTCGTCAATGCACTTGCCGGGTTTGATACCAAGATGAGATAGATTGAGTTCTTCTGCACAACTGTTCAACTCCATTTCTCTTTTGGAAGCGATGCCCTGCATTTCCCGAAGCATTGACTCGTGAAGTGATGGTTGATATTCCAGTGGTATATGCAATGCTTCAGCGATCTGATGCAGCCTGACAGATTCCCACCCATTCTCTTCTGCAAGCATCAGGGCAGTATCGACGATTGATTGTCCAAAGACCTCGACACGCAAATCAAATTGAATAGAGATCATCAGTAAACACGATTTGGCATGGCTGGAACTGGATCGTGATTAGTTTGTTTTAAATGCAGCAATTGACGCTACCTAAGGAGTTTCACCAATGAGACAAACGCGCCAAGCGCCTGCTGGTAGTCAGGCTGACTCATAAGAAACCCGCTATTGTGATCGCCCCGCATCCTGAAGAAGGATTTTGGTTTATTGGCCGCCTGAAAGACCTTCTCGCCAAGATGGTATGGAATGATCTCATCGTCGGGGCTGTGCAACATCAGCAGCGGAGACGTTATCCGCATGACATGTGCCGCAGTATTAAAGTCGTAACGCAGGATAATCAATCGGGAAAGAACGGGGAAAAGCACATTGGCGATATCTTTGGCGGAGCTGAATGTAGACTCAAGAATCAACCCGCCTGGCTCAACCTCCGCAGCCAGTTCTGCCGCAACGGCACCGCCGAGCGAGCGGCCGAAGAGGATGATATCTTCCCGTTCGAACCCTCGCTCATTGGTCAGATATCGCCAGGCTGCCCTGGCGTCATTATAAAGTCCCTCCTCATCAGGCTTGCCCTGGCTGTTGCCGTAACCCCGGTAGTCAAATATAAAGAGATTCAGGCCAAGCCGGTGAAAGATCTCCACGGAAGCGCCGCGATGGGAGATATTCCCTGCATTACCGTGAAAAAAGAGCAGCACTTGTTTAGATCCATGGTGAGGGATATACCAGCCATGCAAGCGCACGCCATCCTCACTATGCAGAAAGACATCTTCATACGCAAGCCCCCACTCCGCCGGTGTCTGGTCAAGTGTGGCGTATGGGAAAAAGATCATCGAGGGCTGTTGCTGATACATACAACTATTCAACAATGTTAGCCCAAGCAGTAGCAGCAGGGTATATTGTATGATTCGTTTTTTCATGCTCTCTAGTATCCCCTTAAAGCAAGTTTGATAGTGTCTCTGTTGGCCACCGCTCCCTTCAATCCATTGCTAACCATGACGCCAATACTATTTTGATGTTTCCGCCCCCGATTGCACCACCTCGCCAAACTTGCGC
>JAUVEG010000036.1 GCA_030594925.1 Gammaproteobacteria bacterium | reverse complement strand
AGCAGTATGATATTGTGCTGCTATGATGAAGTATGAACGATATATTCCCTCACCCCAACCCTCTCCCCGGGGGAGAGGGAACTAATCACATGCGTATCCTGACCAGACTTGCTGTTTTTCTGCTGGTTGTCATTGCTCTCTCGGTGAGCTTTGCGCGTTATCTGCTGCCTTCGCTGATTGAAAATTATAAAGACGAAATACTGCAGCAGGTCAGCCTGGTCGTGGGGAAGAATATCGAGGCGGATGCTGTTTCGGTCTTCTGGCGGGAGGATGGGCACGGGTTTCATCTGCAAAATCTCAGGTTGGTGAATGATGATGGCAGCTCTGACCTCAAGGCGGAGTCGGTCTACCTGAAGTTCAGCGTGATGGAGGTGATCCGCCACCTGAATATTGCGCCATCGGAGATCCGGGTCGTCGGAACTCACCTGGCGGTCATCCGTCACGCGGATGGCCGTGTTTCGATTCATGGTATCGAACACTCCGGTGATTTCGATGTTGATCTTAGCGCCATGATCCTGCAGCCGGTGTTCCTCGAGGTTGTGGATTCGGAGGTGACGGTCATTGACCTGGTGCATGAAAATACCCTGCCGCTGCATTTCACACCGGTCAATCTGTTGATTCAAAATGACGGCAATCAACATCATCTCTCAGCCAGAGTTTCAATCGATAAAGGCGATGCGGGCGGCTTTACGCTGATTTCACAATTTCAGACAGAGAGTAAAAGCCTTGAGCAGTGGCAGGGGGAGGTTTACCTGCGCACTAAGCAACTGGACCTGGCGTGGCTTTTGCAAAATCGTTTTCCCGGACACTACAATCTGGAACATGCCAAAACCAGCATGGAGATCTGGAGCCATTGGGAAGATGGGCGACTGTTGACGATTCAGGGACTCATGTATAGCGAGGATCTGCATTTTCGTTCTCAAAGTGTCAAACAGGCGCCGGAGCTGGCGCTTGACTATTTTGGCGGCAAGTTTCACTGGAGGCGGGAGCAAAACGGCTGGCTGCTTGATATCGCCGATCCCGTGATCAGGCATGAAGATGCTGTGTGGCCAACCAAATCGATCGGCATCGCGGTGCGTCAGATTTCGGGAAAAGGTCCGCTTCACTTCTACCTCGGCGCGGATATCCTCAGCATCGATGGCTTGTTCAAGGCGCTTGCCATACATCCGCCTGATCATCCCTTCATGAAAGATCTGTTTGCTGCGCAGGCGCAGGGAGAGGTGCTCAATCCCTCCCTGCATTTGAAAATGCATCAACCGATCGAGTGGGAGTTTAATGCCACGCTGGAGAAACTTGAGACAAAGGCGGCCGGAATATTGCCGGAAATCAAGGGTGTCAGAGTGATGGTGGCTGCTTCCCACGACGGCGGAAGTGTGAAAATTGCCGGGAGCAACGCTTCGCTCTATATCAAATCGCTATTTCGCGAACCGATGTTGCTGGAGCAGGTGACCGGTGAGCTGCGCTGGAAAAAGCAGCCGAATGGCAGCTGGCTCATTGCAACGGACAACCTTGTTGCGCAAACCGAACATATCAAAACGACAACAAGTTTCCGCTATACGCTGCCGCTGCAGGGGAAAGGCCACCTGGATCTGCTGACTAATTTTCAGGAGGGACATGCCAGGCATGCCTCGATCTATTATCCGGCGCATATGATGCCGCCGGCAGTGGTCGAATGGCTGGATCGTTCTTTGACCAAAGGGTTTGTCAGCTCCGGCTACTTTGTGCTGCAGGGGCCGTTGCAGAGTTTTCCTTTTGAGAACAGCAATGATGGTTTTTATGAGGTGGTTTTTGATATCCGGGATGCGGAGATCGCCTACAAGGAGGAGTGGCCGCCGTTGGAGCATGTCAAAGCCCGGGTTCGCTTTCACGGCAATCATCTCAATATCGATGTCAGCGAAGGCACGATCTATGATAACCGGGTCGCTCAGGCAAGTATGCAGATGCAGCTCAACCCGGCGTCCGCGATTCATCTTCAGGGTGATATTTCCGGATCGCTTGCGGGGCCGGTGCGGCTGCTCAGGGAGACCCCGTTGAAGAGCCAGTTTGCGCCGCTGATGGAGTCGCTTGATATGCAGGGTAAAGGCGATCTCAGCGTCGATATGCGCATTCCGCTGAACGATGATCATGCAGCGGCCTTCAAGGGCGATCTTCTGCTCAAGGATGCAGCCATCAACGCCAAAGATGTCGACGTCTCTCTGCAGGGCGTCAACGGGATGCTGCACATAACTGACAGTGGTGTGAGTGCAAAAAATCTCAAGGCGCGTCTTCTGGGGAGTCCGCTCAGCATGAGTATCAAACCTTTGAAGAGCGGTGCAACACTGGTGAAGGCGGATGTGAATCTTTCAGCAGCATCACTGAAGAGAGTCATTGCAGATGCGCCTGTCAGCGGTGCAGCCCTGTGGCATATCGATGTTGAAGTGCCGTCTCTTGCGAGGATGCGCAGGAGCGGCCTGTCACTGCATACACGCAGTGACCTGAAAGGGATGAGGGTCGATCTACCGCTCTCCCTGGAGAAATCGCGTTCACAGAAAAAGGTTTTCGACCTGGTGTGGGAGCTGAGTGAAACAACACCGGCATTCAAGCTTGGCTACGGTGACTTGAAGATGGATATGAAGCACAGGCAGGGGGCGTGGCGTGGTGCGATCAAGGCGAAGGAGCTCTCCGGCAAGCTGATGATTCCGGATGCAAAACAGCAGCAGATCAGGGTGGATCTGGAGCGCCTGAACCTGGTCTTTGCTCTGCATGACAAGGCTGCGCCCATCGACAATAAAGGGCCGCGGCCGCATGATATCAGGCCGTTATATCTGACCAGCAAGCGGCTTCTTTTGAATGGACGTCCATTCGGAACACTCTCGATGAAAACCCGGCACACCCGCAGCGGGCATGAGATGACAGAGCTCAAGATAAACTCACACAATGACAAGCTGGTGGCGAGTGGAAACTGGAATCAGAAAAAAGGTGGATCCACCACAGATGTGAGCATCTCCCTGGTTGCTGCAAAGATTGGCGAGACGCTAAAGAGTCTGGACCTCTCGAATCAGCTCGAGGAGGCACAGGGCAGCATCGATGCCGATCTCAATTGGAAGGGATCGCCGGCGGATTACACGCTAAGCAGGCTTAACGGTTCGCTGCTGGTGGATACCAGGAAGGGGCGCTTCTCAGAGGCTCAACCGGGACTGGCGCGCATTCTGGGGTTTCTCAATATCGGCGCCTTGAAAAGGCGCTTGCAGCTCGATTTTAGCGATCTCACAAAAAAGGGACTCAGTTTTGATGAAATGCGCGGCAGGTTTGTGTTGAAGCGGGGAGTCGTCAGCACCAATAAAGAGCTGGTCATCAAGGCTCCTGCTGCAGATATCTACGTCTCCGGCGATCTCGACCTGGGAACCCGCCGGGTGAACCAGCGGATTCGCGTCATTCCGGATATCCACGGGATGCTTCCATTGGCGGGGGTTGCCGCCGGTGGTCCGGCAGTCGGCGCTGCATTGCTGGTGGCCGGGGTTGTGGCGGGAAAACAGATCGATCAGCTTGCAGAGATAAACTACTCGGTCAAAGGTTCATTGGATAATCCTGATGTCGTGCGTGTTGCGCGGAAAAAGCTGTTTGGAGGGAGTCAACGGCAGAGACTGGTCCAGCCATTTGTTGATGCCGCCCCGGATTCCAGCAATGAGAAGCAGAACTGGCGCAGTGAAAGCAGTGAGAATCCCATTGGCAAAAAGTCTCATGATCCCACTGCTGATCTATTCTGAGCTGATACTGTTTGAAATATGTCATGCTGGTGTATCTATTCAGTACGTGCGAGATCGTCGCTGCTGCCGGGTGTATCTACCAGAAAACGCCGTAAATACATCCCTGTAGGCTCGTGTCGGCATCCATGCCTCCAACGTTTCTTTTAGATGCACCCAACAGCAACGACTTATGAGTTCATTTAACAAGATGCTGAATAGTTACATGCTGGCTACCAATCCGGAGCCGGGACTTTAGTCCCGTATAAATCGGGCGGGACTAATGATCCGGATGAATAAGAACTTATGTGCAGCGGATTTCCAATGACTCTGTTTCGGTGATATGCTCTCTCTCCTGCAAGACAATAGACGATAGTGACAATGTCCGCATCCCTGAAAGCAACAGCAGTGCAGATGGCCTCCGGCCCGAATGTCCGCGCCAACCTGTTTGAAATTGAACGCATCGTTGCTGCGGCTGTTGACGAGGGCTCAAACCTGATCGTGCTGCCGGAAAACTTTGCTCATATGGGGCAGAGTTGCAGCGATATGCTGACAATTCAGGAAAAGTTTGGAGATGGAAAGTTGCAATCCTTTCTCTCCCACCTGGCGCGTAAGCATGGCGTATGGCTGGTAGGCGGCACCATCCCCCTCTCCACTGACGACGAGAGCAAGGTCAGGGCCGCCTGCCTGGTCTATAGTGACACGGGCGAACTTGCCGGGCGCTATGACAAACTGCATCTGTTTGATGTGCAGCTGCCGGACATCGAAGAGCAATACAAAGAGTCAAGCGTCATCGAGCCGGGAGATACGCCGCTGGTGGTTGAGACGCCGTTCGGCAATATCGGCATTGCAGTCTGTTACGATTTGCGTTTCCCCGAATTGTTTCGCTCCATGCTTTCGGCCAAGCCGGATATCTTCGCCATCCCGTCGGCATTTACCGCGGCAACTGGCAGGGCGCACTGGGAACCGCTGGTGCGCGCCCGCGCCATCGAGAATCTCTGTTATGTCATTGCTGCAGGCCAGGGTGGCTACCATATCAGCGGTCGTGAAACCCATGGCCACAGCATGATCGTCGATCCCTGGGGCACGATTCTGGCGCAGGTTCCAAGTGGTTCGGGCTTTGTCACCTCGAAACTGGAGATTGAACTGCTGCACACCACGCGGCGCAATTTCCCCAGCCTGGATCACCGCCGCCTGATGTGCGAGCTCTAAAAATTTTTAGCGGGATCATGTCTCAAACTGTCTACGTGTGAAAGAGATTCTTTTTTCTCGCCAAGACGCAACGATCGCCAAGAAAAACCTTTGCGGTCTTTGCGTCTTGGCGAGAGAGAATAATTAGCTTTAATGAACCACATTGTTTACTGAAAAATCAACTAAAAGCGACATCTCTGTTTCATCCACTCTCCTTAATCCTGGAAATCCATAACCCATGCTGGAAATTGTTGAACAGCAGCTGCTGGCCCCTGCCGGGCTCGAGCAGCGCCATCTGGATCTTGTGCTTGACCACCTTATGGGGCATCAGATCGATTTTGCCGACGTCTATTTTCAGTCGAGTCGCCTGGAGGCGTGGACGCTTGAAGACGGCATCGTCAAGGAGGGCGTCTACAGCATCGAACAGGGCGCAGGTATTCGAGCCATCAGCGGCGAAAAAACCGGCTTTGCCTATACCGATGAACTGCAGCTGCCGAATTTGATTCAGGCTGCCGATACAGCGCGGGCGATTGCACGTGCAGGTCAGAACAGAAGCATTGCTGTAGCTGACAAAGGAGTCGGGCGTCAACTCTACGCAGCAAAAAATCCGCTCGATACGCTGTCACGCAGTGACAAGATCGCCCTGCTGCACCAGGTGGAGCAGCAGGCGCGCAGAGAGGATCCGCGCGTACAGCAGGTGATCGCCAACCTCATCGCCGCCTACGACATGGTGCTGGTGGCAGGCAGCGACGGCGTGCTGCGCAGCGATATACGTCCCATGGTGCGCATGAATGTGCATGTGATTGTCGAGCAGGGTGACCTGCGTGAGCAGGGAACGGCCGGTGCAGGCGGGCGTACTTCGCTGGAGTTCTTTACCCGCAATGAGCGTGGACTGGAGTTGGCGCGTGATGCTGTACGTCAGGCGCTGGTCAATCTGCGCGCTGTCGATGCACCCGCCGGCGCCATGCCGGTGGTGCTTGGACCGGGCTGGCCGGGGGTGCTGCTGCATGAGGCCATTGGACACGGGCTCGAGGGTGATTTCAATCGCAAGGGAACATCGGCCTTTGCCGGTCGCATGGGGGAGCGTGTTGCTTCACCGCTGTGCACGGTGGTGGACGACGGTACGCTGGAAAACCGGCGCGGCTCGCTTAACATGGACGATGAAGGAACCACCACGCAGCAGACTGTGCTGATCGAGAAGGGGGTTCTGAAAGGTTACATGCAGGACAAGCACAATGCCTCCCTGATGGGCGTAAGCTCCACCGGCAACGGCCGGCGCGAGTCCTATGCCCATCTGCCCATGCCGCGCATGACCAATACCTACATGCTGGCTGGCGAACAGGATCCGCAGGAGATCATCGCCAGTGTCGAGAAGGGACTCTATGCAGTGAATTTTGGCGGCGGCCAGGTGGATATCACCTCCGGGAAATTTGTCTTCTCCGCCAGTGAGGCCTATTTGATCGAGAACGGCAAAGTCACGACGCCCGTCAAGGGAGCCACCCTGATCGGCAATGGTCCGGAGGTGTTGAATCTCGTCAGCATGGTCGGCAATGATCTTGAACTGGATGCGGGCATTGGCGTCTGCGGCAAGGAGGGGCAGAGTGTGCCGGTCGGTGTCGGACAGCCGACCCTGAAGGTGGATACTATGACCATTGGTGGCACAGTATGAAGGCGTTTGATCACAAGGAAAAATATGCGCAACTGCGGCAGCTGGTTGAAGATGTACTTGCAGAGGCCGGACGCCAGGGAGCATCTTCGGCGGAAGTAGCTGCCCACAGTGACATGGGATTGTCGGCAACAGTGCGCCTGGGTGAGCCGGAAACGATCGAGCATACACGTGACAACAGCCTCAGTATCAGCGTCTATATGGGGCAGCATAAGGGGACAGCGTCAACTGCCGAGTTGTCCGGTGAGGCAATTCAGGAAGCAGTGAGCGCCGCCTGTTCCATTGCAAAATATACTGCAGAGGATCCATTTAGCGGGCTCGCCGATGCCGAATTGATGGCGACCGAATTTCCTGACCTGGAGCTCTATCATCCCTGGGATATCGATATTGACGGGGCGCTCGCAATGGCGGTGGAGTGCGAAGCTGCAGCGCGCGATTATGACCCGCGCATCACCAATTCCGAAGGGGCCACGCTCAATACCGGGCAGGCTGTCGGGGTTTACGGCAATACGCATGGATTTGTGCATGGCTATCCAAGCAGCCGGCATTCACTCAGCTGCAGCGTCATCGCGCAGCAGGGCGACTCCATGCAGAGGGATTACTGGTATACCACAGCACGTTCTGCCTCAGCGCTGGATGCAGCGGCAGGTATTGGCGAACGTGCTGCGCAGCGTGCTATTGCACGACTCAATGGGCGCAAGTTGAAGACCCGCCAGGCACCGGTGCTGTTTCGCGCAGAGGTTGCCGCCGGGCTGCTCAACAGCCTCATCCATGCCATCAGTGGATCAGCGCTCTATCGTCGTGCAACCTTTTTGCTGGATGCGCTGGATACACCGATATTTCCCGAATGGGTCAACATCGAAGAGAATCCCTTCGTCATGCAGGGATTGTCCAGTGCGGCTTTTGATGCAGAGGGGGTTGCGACCAGCCGCCGCAAGCTGGTGGTTGACGGCATCCTGAAGGGCTATGTGTTGAGCAGTTACTCAGCGCGCAAACTTGATTTGCAAACCACCGGTAATGCCGGCGGTGTACGCAACCTCTCGATTCAGATGGGTGAGCAGGATTTCGCGGCATTGCTGAAGACCATGCACACCGGCCTGGTGGTGACCGAACTGATGGGGCAGGGAGTCAATCCGATTACCGGCGACTACTCTCGCGGCGCCAGCGGCTTCTGGGTGGAGAGTGGTGAAGTCCAGTATCCGGTGGAGGAGATCACCATCGCAGGAAATCTCAAGACCATGTTTCAGCAGCTCGTGGCAGTGGGCAGCGATGATGACTACCCCGGCAGCACCCGCACAGGATCATGGTTGATCGAGTCGATGATGATCGCAGGCGAGTAAAATCTTCCACAATAAATCAAATATTAATTCGGGGTATTGATAAATTTCGTATAGAATGCGTGGCAGTTATTATTACCATTCAGAGAGAGATATCGTGAGCAAAAAACCAGAAGTCAAAGCAGTCGCAAAAAAGAAGGTGGTTTCCAAAAAGGTAGTGGCCAAGAAGAAGGTTGTTGCCAGGAAAAAAGCTGTCGCTAAAAAGGTTGTAGCAAAGAAGAGTGTTGCTAAAAAAGCAGCGCCGAAAAAAGCTGCGCCCAAGAAAGCTGCACCCAAGAAAGCCGCACCTAAAAAGAGTGCAGCAAAAGCGCCTGCAAAAAAGAAAGCAGCTGCAGCAGTCGACCCGCAGATGCGTTATGAGATGATCGAGAAGATGGCCTATTATCTTGCCAAGGATCGCAACTTTGCGCCGGGCCATGAGCAGGCAGACTGGCATACGAGTGAGAAGAAGGTCGACGCGATGCTGAGTAAAAAATAGAAACTTTGTTGGCTCCGGGCGATGGTAAATGCCATCCCCGTGCCGGCATCTACATAACAAATTACTTCCTGCCCCAATCGTAGGGTGTCAATAAGCGGTAGCGCATTGCACCGGATAATGTCATGGTGGGGTGCGCTGTCGCTTACGCCACCCTACGCATATACTCTGCATTTTCCCTCAGTGCGGGTTTCACGACAGAATGGCATTGCACCGTATGGATGCCCACTCACTGCTATAATGCTCTCTAGCCAACGCGAAAATTAAGTACCGGGAGAGAGACTTGCCAAAGGCGTGTGATTTGAAAAAAGGGGATATCGTCGAGATCGATGGCGCACCCCATGCCGTCAGGCGGGTGGAGAGCAAAAGCCCATCCTCCCGCGGCGCTGCAACACTCTACAAAATCCGTTTTAAAAACCTCAAAACAGGACAGAAGCTGGATCAGTCATTGAAGGGTGATGATCTCCTCAAGGATAGCGACTGCTCCCGTGTGCAGGTGCAATACTCCTACCTGGATGGTGACATTCTGATCTTCATGAACCTCGAGGATTACTCGCAGTATGGACTCAACCGGGAAGATCTCGAGGGACAGCTTGAGTACCTGGTCGAAGGAATGGAGGGTATTCTGGCGCTGCTGGT
>JAUVEG010000108.1 GCA_030594925.1 Gammaproteobacteria bacterium | reverse complement strand
AACGAAAAATTCTTGGTAGAGAATCCTCCTTTAAGGAAACGATAGGCTAACTTTGGGTGTTCGGATGTGGGATGTCTGTACAGGATTGCGCAGCAAGCGCCATCTACCCGTTCATATTCAAAGATAATGAGACTCGATAATCTCGGCAGGTAATGGTCGATGAATGAATCTCTGCCTGCCGCGCGAATCTCCACCTGTCTTGGTTCAGCGCCAAAAAATATAGGAAGGAGGAGGAGAAAGGTGGTTTTCCCGGATGCATTGCCGCCGGTAATAGTGGCGTGGCCATCGAGATCAACGTAAAAATGTTTTCCAGCGATGAAACTGTCGATCAAGATGATTCGCTGGAGTCCATTCATTTTTAAAATTACCTCATTATTTTCATTCCGGGGACAGTATACCTATTACAATTCCGAGGACAGTATACCTATTAGCAGATATACTACCATCAAGCTATTTTACAAGGAGGTAAACAATGGCCAGGATGGCGCGCGTAGTGGTTCCAAATTATCCTCACCATGTAACCCAGCGAGGTAATCGACGGCAGAAGACGTTCTTCTGTGAAGATGACTACCGCTATTACATTGAACTCATGTCTGAGTTCTCAACACAATCGGGAACCGAAATTTGGGCTTATTGCCTGATGCCCAACCATGTCCATCTGGTGATGGTTCCAGGTGAAGAAGATGGCTTACGGGCTGCGTTGGGAGAAGCTCATCGGCGTTACACCCGATACATCAATTTTCGCGAGGGATGGCGTGGACATTTGTGGCAGGAGCGCTTTCATTCATTCACCATGGATGAGAATTATCTATTATCCACCGTTCGGTACGTGGAAAAAAATCCAGTTGTTGCGAGGCTATGCGTTCATCCGGAAGAGTGGAGATGGTCTAGCGCCCGCGCTCACCTCAAGGGAGAAGACGATGAATTGGTTCGAGTACAACCAATGTTAGATCGCATTGGCGTGTGGCGTGACTTCCTCTCAGATGCGGCCAAGAACGATGATGAAGAGTTGATCAATCGACACAGCAGAACTGGGAGACCATTGGGATGTGCCGATTTTGTACGCAAGCTGGAAGTCATCACCGGCGAAGAACTGGCTCCCAAAAGAGCAGGCCGCAAACCTGTTATCAGGGAATAGGTATACTGTCCCCCGAATAGTTGTCATACAATTGTCATGGTTCAGGATGTAAAATGATGTGATGAACATTTGTGGCCATCATTCATGACGACGCGCATCCTCATCATCGAAGATGAAAAACCGATCAGGGAGATGATTCGCTTTGCCCTGGAGCGTGAAGGGTATGCGGTCGATGAGGCCGGGGATGCCGCAGAAGCAACATCCCGCATTTCCCGACAGCGCCCGGATCTGATGCTGGTCGACTGGATGCTGCCTGAAGTCAGCGGCGTCAATCTGATTCGTTCTCTGCGACGCAATGAAATCAACCGCGATATTCCTGTCATCATGCTGACTGCGCGGGGTGAGGAGAGGGACCGGGTGACAGGGCTGGAAGCCGGGGCTGACGATTATATGTCCAAGCCCGTGGCGATCAAGGAGCTGCTTGCGCGTATTCGCGCCCTGTTGCGCCGCAGCAGAGGATTTTCCCAGGAGGAGACGCTGCAGGCAGGGATTATCAAGCTCAATATTGCAACGCACCAGGTTACCATCAACGAGCAGGCCGTCCATTTCGGGCAGACGGAGTACCGCCTGCTGAAGTTTTTCTTGCAGCATCCGGAGAGAGTCTATTCACGCGGACAGCTGCTCGATCTTGTGTGGGGCGAAACGGTCTATGTCGAAGAGCGCACCGTTGATGTGCACATCCTGCGACTGCGTAAACTGCTGAAGCCCTATGGGGTCGAGAGCATGATACAAACCGTGCGCGGCGCCGGATATCGATTCTCAGCGGTCGTGGAATCATGAATAACGCAATCTCCTATGAGCGTTGGCGCCTGCTGCTGATGCTTGTCTCGATCGTTGCCATTGGTCTGCTGACTGACAACTGGATAGTAGCGATCCTGCTGCCATCCGCCCTCTATATCATCTGGAGCTTCTATCAGCTGTATGCGCTCGAACGCTGGCTGCGCAAGGGTGCTGTGAAGAAAAAGGCGCCTGACAGCGGCGGCGCCTGGGGAGAAATCGTGCAGCACATCTATCGCCGCCAGCTTGCTGCTGCAAAGAGTAAAAAGCGCCTCTCAAGCATGCTCACGCGCTTCAACACCACGATTTCTGCATTGCCGGATGCAACGGTTATCCTCAACCCCTCTTTCGAGATCGAGTGGGCCAACAAGGCAGCGCGTGAAGTGCTGGGGATCGACAGGAGACGTGATATTGGTCAAAGGATCGACAATCTGATCCGTAATCCCGATTTCCAGCGCCTGCTGAATAAAAAACGCAACAAAAAACAAAAAAACCTGGAGATGCCGTCTCCTCTCAATCCGGCTGACACCATCAGTGTGCGGCTTGTCCGCTATGGCAAGGGGAGCGATCAATACCTGCTTCTGGCGCGTGATATCAGTGAACGCATCGAGGCGCAAAAAACACGCAAGGCGTTTATCGCCAATGCATCGCATGAACTGCGCACCCCGCTGACTGTGATTTCAGGCTATCTGGAGATTATGCAATCAGCGCCTGAGCTCTGTGAGGAGATGCAGGAGCCGGTAAGAGCGGCTGCTGAACAGGCGCATCGAATGCAGCAGATCATTATCCACCTGCTTGAGCTCTCCCGTCTTGAATCAGCAGAGCTGGCGGAGAGTGAAGGAGAGCGGGTTGATGTGCCGGAGATATTGAGCAATATCAGCAGCACTTTTTCACTCGCCGGGGATGACGGCTCCCACATGATCAATCTGGATGTGGATCCTGCGCTGCATCTCCTCGCCAAAGAGGAGGAGGTGCATAGTGTGTGCCTCAACTTGATCAACAATGCAGTCAAATATACGCCGCCCGGGAGCACCGTTGATGTTCGCTGGTATCAAAACAGCATGGGGCAGGCCTGCCTGGATGTCGAGGATGATGGCTACGGGATTGCCCCCGAGCATCTTGCCCACGTTACAGAGCGTTTCTATCGCATTGACGACGGGCGTTCCAGTGAGACAGGCGGCACCGGCCTGGGTCTTGCAATCGTCAAGCATATCCTGACCCGTCACGGCGGCTGGCTGTGGGTTGATAGTACGCTTGGCGAAGGCGCAACTTTCAGGGCCTGTTTTCCGAAGAGCAGGGTCCTCTCCTGAAAAAAAGTTGGCAGTCATCAGTATGCAGTAGGCAGCAAAACATCAAAACAAAGTTTGCAGGTAACTATTCAATACCTGCTAATTCGTCACTGTTTTCGGGTGTATCTTCCGGAAAATGCCGTGAACACATCTGACCCACAGGGACGTGGGAAATGCCGGTTCCGTCAGGAACATGAACCGGCCATGTGGGCTCGAGTCAGCGTCCCTGCCTCCTACGTTTCCAGCAGATACACCCGAAAACAGTGACTTGCCTGGAAAATATATCAACAAGCTGAATAGTTGCGTTTGCAGTTGCCAATGACCTGATTAGATTTTTGCCAACTGCCAGCTGCCAGCTGCCTCATCCATTGTCATAAAAGGTTCATACTCCTGTCATAAACTGGTCACACTCAAATTTCATACTGTTCCTCGTAATTTTACTGACAGGAAATCCAAACCAATGAAAAAGCTTGTTTTATCTGCTGCTGTAGCAGCACTCAGCATGAATGCACTCCAGGCGGCCGGGCGCGACACGATTAGTGTCATGGGATCATCGACTGTTTATCCATTTGCAACTGTTGTGGCAGAGCGCTTTGGCAAGGGAACAGACTTCAAGACACCCAAAATCGAGTCGACTGGCACCGGCGGGGGCATGAAGCTCTTCTGCGCTGGCGACGGTATCAATACTCCTGATATGACCAATGCTTCACGCCGTATCAAGAAGAGCGAATTCGAGATGTGTCAAAAAAATGGCGTCGCTGGAATCACCGAAGTGATGATTGGCTATGACGGCATTGTGATCGCCAGCTCTAAGAAAGCCGAGGTAATGAAACTGTCGCTCAAGGATATCTATCTTGCACTGGCGAAAGATGTTCCCGCCAAAGATGGCAGCGAGAAACTGGTGGCTAACCCCTACAAAACCTGGAAAGATGTGAATCCAGCGCTGCCGGCAAACAAGATTGAGGTGCTGGGGCCTCCACCAACATCCGGCACCCGCGACGCCTTTGCCGAACTTGCACTCGAAGGCGGCTGCAAGAAGATCGACTGGATCAAGGCGATGAAGAAAAAGGACAAGAAGCTCTACAAGGCGGTTTGTCACTCTGTGCGTGAGGATGGTGCATACATCGAAGCAGGCGAGAATGATAATCTGATCGTGCAGAAACTTGTCGCCAACCCGAAGGCACTGGGTGTCTTTGGTTTCAGTTTTCTCGATCAAAATGCTGATAAAGTGCAGGGCTCGAGCATCGATGGCACCGAACCAACGTTCGAGAATATTGCAGATGGAAGCTATCCTGTTTCACGTCCGCTCTATTTCTATGTGAAAAAGGCGCATGTCGGACGTATTCCGGGAATGGTGGAGTATGTGACCGAGTTCACCAGCGAAGCGGCAATGGGAGAGGAGGGCTATCTGGCTGACAAGGGGTTGATTCCAATGCCTGAAAAATTGCGTAAAGAGGTTCGTGAAAACTCTGTCGGCATGAAGGCTCTGGAACTCTAAACATAGAAAACAACAATGTATTTTTTTACCACGGAACACACGGAATAGACGGAATGACTTTAACTCACTTTTCTGTGTGTTCCGTGGTTCAGAGCAAGAGATCACGCGATTGATGCGCTGCGTTTCTCAGTAGCATCCTACGAATCTAGAATAACTCAATATGAATTCAACCACACTGCTGGTGACACTCATCGGCCTTGCCATCCTGGCCTATCTCTACGGGCGCAAGCGTTCACTTGCCGTTGCCGCCGCCAGTGGGGGTGTTCGCCATCTCCACTCCCTGCCGAGATACTATGGCTATATGACGGCGCTCTGGTGCGGATTGCCGGCGCTGCTTGCGCTGCTGTTGTGGAGTATGCTGGAGCCTATGGTATTGAACCAGCAGCTGATAGCTTCACTGCCGGCAGAGGTGCAAAACCTGCCCGAAAGCCAGCTTGGACTCTATTTGAATGATCTCAAGCTGATTGCAGCATCAGAGGATCTGGCACAGCAGGCTGATCAGGTAAAAATTGATGCGATCGCCTATCTGCAGCATATGCAGGAGTTGAGCGCCTGGTTCAAAACAGCGCTGGTGCTGGTGCTGGCGCTTGCCGGGATTACCTGGGGAGCAAGCCGGATTTCACAACATTTTCAGGCACGCAATGCCGTCGAAAGAGTGACGCTTGTCGTCTTGATGCTGAGTTCCGGCATTGCTGTGGCGACAACTATTGGTATTGTGTTGTCAGTTCTGTTTGAAGCATTGCGCTTTTTTGAAGC
>JAUVEG010000095.1 GCA_030594925.1 Gammaproteobacteria bacterium | reverse complement strand
TGCTATTTTACACATTTCTTTACCAGGCTGTCCGGGATTAGCGGATTAATTGCCGAGAACCTGGAACTGTCCCAGAACCCTCGATTCGCAATAATTTTTTCCAGATGAATCAAATTTCAAAAACAACTCTCGCAAAGCCGCAGAGACGCAAAGGGATTTCTTGGCGAGCTTGGCCTACATGGATGTAGGTCAGGGGCGTAAGCAGGATGCGGAAGCTTTGCGTCTTTGCGAGAGACTATTTGGGACTTCCATGCATCGTGATTCAGACCTGCTCTCATTAAAAATCCAGATCATGTCTCCAACCAGAAAGTGACCGGCCCCTCATTCACCAGCGCTACCTGCATGTCGGCGCCAAACTGGCCACACACGACCTTGCCATGTGTTTTCGCCGCACTGCTTGCGACCAGCTCAAACAGTTCACTGGCAACATCAGGGGCAGCCGCTGAAGTAAAGCTGGCCCGCATCCCCCTCTCTGTTTCAGCAGCCAGTGTAAACTGCGGTACAAGCAGCAATCCACCGCCTGTATCGCTGAGGCTCAGGTTCATTCGTCCGCGACTATCTTCAAAAACACGATACCCCACTATTCTCTCAGAGAGACGCAGCGCCTGTTTTTCCCGGTCACCCTTCCGTACACCGACGAACACCAGAAGACCGGAGTCGATTCGGGCAATGATGCTCCCGTCGACACTCACACTCGCCTTGCTAACCCGCTGTAATAACGCAATCACATCACCCTCCAGTGACTAAGATATAAAGCATTTATGTAACTATTCACCACACACGAGTTCGTCACTGCTATCGGGCATATCTTGCGGAAAATGCCGTAAATACATCCATGTAGGCTCGTGTCGGCATCCATGCCTCCAACGTTTCCTCCAGATACACCCGATAGCAGTGACTTATTTGCTGGTTTTAGAAGATGCTGAATAGTTACGCATTTATTAACGCTATTTTTCAACCACTATCTCCTGCAATCACATCAGTATCAGAAAATTCCTACAAAGTAATCAGAATTTTCTGGCTAGACAAGCAGGCCGGCTTTATATTATCGTTAAGCCGTCACTAAGAAAGGAGGAGCAAATACGAAAAACTGAATCATGGATGGTTCATCATGGAATCACGATCAATGGAGAGATCGGATATGGAGATAAATAACACCTTTTCGTATGTGCATCGAATGGATATCGGCCTGATTACATCAGGAAATTAGTGGCATTCAAAGCCCTGCTGATCCTGGCAGGGCTTTTTTTATGCGGCTCTCAGCCCTGCATGGTCTCAAGCAATATACGGGCTTTTTGAAAAGTCACGAAGTAATCTGGTAGAGGGTCTGATCTGCGAGACCGGCATCGACAAAACCCTGACGCCTGAGACGGCAGGAGTCGCACTGACCACACGCCCGGCCCTGCTCATCCGCCTGGTAACAGGTGATGGTGGCTTTGTAGTCAATCCCCAACTTCACCCCCTGCCGGATGATTTGAGCTTTGCTCAAATGCAGCAGAGGCGCCTCAATTTTGAAGCTGTCACCCTCGACTCCCGCCTTCGTAGCGACATTCGCCAACTTTTCAAATGCTTCGATAAACTCCGGACGGCAATCAGGGTAGCCTGAATAATCAAGTGCATTCACACCGATAAAAATATGCCTGGCGTGCAAAACTTCCGCCCAGCCAAGGGCCAGTGACAGAAAAATCGTATTTCTGGCCGGTACATAGGTGACAGGAATGCCCCTCTGCATTTGCACAGGAACCTCGATCTGCGTGTCTGTCAACGCCGATCCGCCGATTAGATCCAGCGCCATCGGCAGGACCAGATGCTGTGTCACAGCAGCAGCTTGCGCAACGCTTTTTGCAGCGGTCAACTCTGATTTGTGCCGCTGTCCATAATCGAAACTGATTGCATGGCACTGATAGCCGCGCTGTTGCGCAATCGCCAGTATTGTCGCGGAATCAAGACCGCCGGAGAGAAGTATCACCGCCTTGTCAGACACCCTGTTTCTCTCCCCATAATACTTTGTGAAACTGTATCTGAAAACGCACCGGCAGTCGATCCTCCACGATCCACTCTGCCAGCTGTGTCGCCTGCAGTTGGCTATAAGCCGGCGAAAACAGCACTTCACAGCGTTGATGCAGATGATGCTCATCCATCAGCTGTTTGCTCCATTCGTAGTCATTACGATCACAAATAACAAACTTGAGCTGATCAGATGGCTTCAGATCACGCAGGTTTTCCCACAGATTCCTATCCTGCTCCAGCGAGCCAGGCGTCTTGATATCAACCACCCTTGCTACTCGTGGATCAACATCTCTGATATCCAGTGAACCGCTGGTTTCCAGAGAGACCTGATACTCACGGTCGCACAATGCAGCAAGCAACTTGAGAGAGGCTTTTTGCGCCAGAGGCTCACCGCCGGTCACTGTCACATGAGAGACGCCAATATCATCGACTTGCCGAAGAATCTCTTTGAGGGACAACCACTTTCCACCCTTGAAAGCATAGGCTGTATCACAGTAGCCACAGCGCAGCGGGCATCCTGTCAGGCGGATAAATGTTGTCGGCCAGCCTGTACTCCTGCTCTCTCCCTGCAGAGAACAGAAAATCTCGGTAATGCGCAGGCGACTCCCGGTGGCATTCTGTTCAGGATTGGGATCAATCATGGTGGGGGTTTAACCTGTCATGATGGAGAGTAGGATTAGGATTTGCTTTTCAGGGCTGTATAAAACAGGGATACTATTACAGCTTACGACATGCATGGATGTATTAGTGTCGCTAGAGGCAGGATGCCGGAAGCGCCCAGGGATGTATTCACGCGTCCCTGAAAGGCACTTCCTGATCCTGCACAGACTCAATCGATGCGCTTCGCAAGCTCAACACATCCTATGACAGGAACAACCAACCCTACAAGCAGGGATGTTTTGAGTAAAGAGTTACAGGGTTTCCAGTCTCATCGCAGCCAGTCGTGCTGCAGGTGAGTTTGGATAGTGTTCGATCAATCCCTCAAAAACCTTGCGCGCCTTTTCAAGATCTCCTTTCGTTTTGTGGATATAGCCAACCTTGTAGACCGCATCAGGAACCTTGGGGCTGTCCCTATAGTTGTCAACCAGCTGCTGGAACTCTTTCAGCGCATTATCCAGTTCGTTTTTTGCATAATAGGTCTCGCCCAACCAGAATTGTGCATTATCAGCATACTTCCCATCAGGATAGGTTTTCAAGAGGGCCTGAAACGCATCGATCGCCTTTTGAAAATCGCGTTTTTTCATCAACAAGTCATAGGCATGCTGGTATTGATCATGCTCGTCCCTTTTCGACGCCGGCGCTGAGGCCGACTGCGAAGAAACAGACTCCGGTGCCGAAGGCAGTTCGGTCTCCGTCGCCGCATCATCAGCCGGCGCATCCATTTGAGCTGAGATTTCAGAATCGGCGGCATCACCCGGGTTGTCGCCAAGCCGCCTCTCAATATCGAGATACATCTCTCGCTGCTGCTCTTTCATCTGCTCGAGCTGATGTTTCAACTCTTCAATCTCACCATTCAGTTGATTGTTCTGTGTTTGCAGCTTATCAATACGCTGGCTCATTTTAGAGACCGCATCCACACGTTTTTCTAAAATATCAAGCCGGCTCCAGACACTTGCTGAAGCAGGCGTGAAGAGCATCATCAACAGGATAATAAGTGTGTAGCGCAGCATATCAATATTCCAGGACTGCTCGACGATTGCGCGCCCAGGCGCTCTCGTTGTGATCATAGGATTCGGGCTGCTCTTCACCATAACTGACAGATGAAATCTGACTGGAGGAGACGCCCTGGTTGATCAGATAACGGCTGACCACATGGGCGCGGGCCTCGCCAAGCGCCATATTGTACTCTCGGGAGCCACGCTCATCAGTATGCCCCTGAATCGTAATTTGTCCGCCTGAACTGATCAATTTTTGCGCATGTGTACGCAGCACCTCCTCATATTCGGAGCGGATGCTGCTGTCATCATAATCAAAATAGATCACGCGGGGATTTCCACCAGCAGCACCGGATCCATAGCCGGAGTCTCCCGACCCATAGCCTCCTGACGCACTACCAAGTGTCGTATCGAAATCATCGCCACTCCCATCTTCACCATCTTTGGATCCACCGGAACTGCTGCAACCACCAATAAACAGCACCGCTGACACAAAAAGCGCCGTCATAAAACTCGTTTTTACCATCATTTTCTTCTCCCGATCAAATAGGGTGACCATGCAGGATCACGTACTTCGCCCCCCTGGCGGGCAAGACGCTGCTTTACATCATAATCAACTGCAACCACTGAAAGCACACCTCCGCCGGCCGCATAAACAACCATACTGCCATTCGGAGCAAAACTAGGGGATTCATTCAGGCTTCCCGAACTGATTGTCTGCATTCCACGGGTTTCCAAATCAAGTATAGCAACCTGATCGCCTCGTGAACGTGAAATCAATGCGAGTCTCTTACCATCCGGCGCATAGCTGGAGTCAGCATTATAACTGCCTTCAAAGGTGAGTCGTGTAGCGCTGCCGCCGCTCGACGCCATCTTGTAGATCTGGGGCTTGCCTCCGCGATTAGATGTGAATGCGATCCAGCGGCCATCCGGGGACCAGCTCGGCTCCGTATCAATCGACTCACTATGAGTCAGACGGTGTGGAGTCCCCCCGTTGGCTCCGATGATATAGATTTCCGGATTCCCGTCTTTGGAAAGAGTGACCGCAAGCCGACGTCCATCCGGGGACCATGTGGGTGCGCCGTTGAGGCCTGAAGCCCTGCTGATGCGTATCCGCTTTCCACTTGTCAGGGTCTGAACATAGATTCCCGGCCTGCCCTTGTCAAAAGCAACATAGGCGAGACGTTTGCCATCGGGAGACCATGCCGGAGAGAGGATCGGCTCATTGGATGAGAGCACCGTTTTTGCATTGTGACCGTCGGAGTCGGAAATTTTCAGTGTGCGATGACGTTTATTGGCAACAACATAGGCGATTCTGGTCGCAAAAGCGCCTCGCTCTCCGGTCAGCTTCTCGTAGATCATGTCAGCAATATGGTGTGCGGCAAAGCGCTGATCCTTGATCTTCGTCGTAACCGTTTCGCTCAGTAGTTTCTGCGATGAAGCAGTGTCATAGAGAGAGAACTGCGCCTTGTAACCGGAACCCGTTTGCAGAATCTGGCCAGTCACCAGGTTAGCGATATTTCTGGAGCGCCATGCATCTGTATTGACCGGGGAACCCCAGGCAGGCGCCGGCGGCTGGTTAGTAGGTGCAACCGGATTGAATCGGCCGGAGCGTTTCAGATCGGCGGATATGATCCCGGCAAAGTCAGCAGTCAGCGGAGTGCTGCTGCCGCCCTGGCTGAAAGGAGCGATGGCAATGGATGCGGCATTGGAATTGCCACCTGTGATTTGAATTGTCAGCTCTGCTTGCGCTGACAATGGCAGCAGCATCAAAAGCGCAGAGAGTAGCATGAAAACTTTTTGCATTATCTAATTCCAGTTGGAGAAAATTTTAATTTAAAGCTTCTAAATTTGTCGAAACCACTCCCCTTGGGCACGGGCAGTGGCGTAGCTTTTTTTACAGCATCCAGTGCTGATCGATCATACACCGGATTACCACTTGAACGCGTGACTGTTACATCTGCGACAGCGCCGCCCGGAAATAGTTTGACGCGCAACTCGGTGGTCAAGCCACCATCTACCTCCGCAGGCTTGTGCCAGTTGCGTGTTATTCTAGACCGAATCTGGGAAATATACTTATCATAATTTTTTCCACCGCCGCCCCCGCTGTGGCGTCCTGATCCACCGCCGCCGGTTCCACCACTCTTCCCTTTGCCGCCATCGGCTCCCTTTTTACGCGCATTGCC
>JAUVEG010000214.1 GCA_030594925.1 Gammaproteobacteria bacterium | reverse complement strand
ATCTATTTCACCCGCCTCGACGGCACCCCCGTCATCGTCATCGACAACCAGCTGCTGAACCCGGATCGTAAGCAGGGTCTGTTCCTGAGGCTGGATAAAATGGTCATCGCCGACGAGGTGAGCGGGCACTCCGAGCCGCTGCGGGTCTACAGCACCGCCAAGGGCTATCGCATCCACTCCGAGTTGCTGAAGCATATCAACACCTCGGAACTGGAGAAGGGAAAACACACCCCCATCGGGGAGATCCTCACCGCCGACATGTTCGACTTCAGACAACAGATCGACAACGAGGATGAAGAGGGACGCACCCACCTTGAGCAGAATCTCGGCTTCGCCATGCCGGCCATCGTCACTGCGGACTCCCCTCCCCTGGCCGCTGCCCTGGCCAACACCCAGGTGGAGTTCGACCGCGCCTACCGCACGCTGCTGAATGAGCCGGAGTACCAGAACCGCAACCTGCTCTTCATCGCCGGCATCAACATCGACATCTCGCCGCAGCCGGGGCAGCTCTTCCCGCTGACCAAGTTCGTCCCCTGGGCAGCCTTCGTACAAAACAGCAACGGCGAGCGCATCACCATGGAGCAGGATGAACTGCTGCAGCGGCTGCTCGAACAGAGCACGGAGAATCCCGACAAGATCGACCTGGAAGAGGCCATTGCCGCCATGGAGCGGGCTGAAGAGGTGAAGGTCAGGTTATAGCCACAGAGAGAGCCCCGTCAGCACCAGCTAACCCTTTGTGAGAGGGTGAGGAAAAATTCAGGATCAATACTTTCTTTCTACCCATCATCCTATCCTTTTCCCAGAGGGAGAAGGAACTTTAAATTAGACGAGGTATTGAAATAATAAAATAACCCACTAAAATAGTCGGACATTCATCATTTCAGGTATTCTCAATCATGAATCCATTAGCTACTCGCGGCGGCACCGTCATCCTCGGCATCCTGCTTGCCATCCTCGCAACCTTCGCCCTCAACGGCGGCGGTTTCAACCTCAACAGCCTCGAAATCACGGTATGGGCGCACGTCATCGTCGGCATCGCCTGGGTCGGCCTGCTGTTCTACTTCAACGCGGTACAGATTCCTGCGGTCGGCCAGGCGCTCGCCGATGGCGATGCAGGCCCCGGCCCTGCTGCGATCAACAAGTATGTCGCTCCGCGTGCGCTCTTCTGGTTTCGCTGGGCTGCGGTGCTGACCTGGCTGACCGGGATGAGCGCCCTGGTGCAAGTCGGTGGCGGCCACAAAGCCATCACTGCAGCCTTCACCTTCAATGACTTCACCTTCACTGGAAACATGGCCTGGCTGGGAATGGGCGCCTGGCTCGGCACCATCATGCTGTTCAACGTGTGGGTGCTGATCTGGCCAAACCAGAAGAAGATTCTCGGCATCAAACCGGCAACCCCGGAGGAAATTGTCAAAGCCAAAGGTATTGCGTTGATGGCCTCGCGCGTCAACACCGCACTGGCCTTTCCGATGCTGCTGGGCATGACCGCCTATGGACATGGCAGTTTGCTGTTTTGATGCATTGACAGCAATCACCAAAAGCCCGGCATTTGCCGGGCTTTTTTTTGACCATCTATTTCCGCGATTCGCGTCGTTCCCTCCCCGAAAATTGACTCATTCCCACCATCCCCGGTGGAAATGCATACAGAATTATCTTTGAGCCAGGTCTGCATTCCCACGCAGGAGCGTGGGAACGGGGAAATAGCGAACTCATCACCTTGACAATTTAACGAATATATATCATTCTGATATATATTCGTTCAACATAGGTGCTGTGATGCGTGTCAAAACTCTCTGCCTTGGGGCGCTCTGTTTGGGAGACGCCACTGGCTACGATATCAAGAAACTGTTTGAGAACGCCTTTAACCATTTTCACAGTGCAAGCTTTGGATCGATCTACCCCTCGTTGAAGAAACTTGAAGAGGAGGGGCATGTCAGTCACAGGGTTGAGGCCGGTGAGAAGCATCCCGACCGCAAGCTGTTTCGTGTTACCGATGAGGGACGCGCCACTTTTCTTGCACAACTCGCGCAGACGCCTGCGTCCGAGCAGCTCAGATCGGAGTTCATGGTGTTGCTGTTTTTTGCCCACCTGCTGCCTACAGAGATACTGCAACAGAAACTCGCAGAGATGGAAGCTCACTACAGTCAAGAGCTGAACTATCTCGAATCGTTGTCAGGCTGTGAGGGGCACACCTCCGGCATCGATTTCACCATTGGCATGGGAAAGAGTGTTCTGCGCACCAAACTTGATTATCTTCACCATCACCGCGAAACCCTGCTTGCCAGCCACCAGAATCGTCCCGATTCACAAAACATTCGGCAGACGGAGTCATCGTCATGAACAGAGTTGCTATCATTGCCTTGCTGGTCGCGATTGCACCTGTCACCACATTCGCAGCTGTCCCGGTTACGGTAGTTGCTATCGGCGATCTTCTACTGAAGCCACGTCACAGCGCACCCGCCACTGTGATCGCTCGCAACTCCCCCTCCCTCTCCGCTGAAATCAACGCACGCATCAACTCTATTCCAGTGAGGGTCGGTGATACCGTCGAGCCTGACACCCTGCTGGCGCAACTCGATTGCCGTTACTATGACTCCCTGCTTGCCGCAGCGAAAGCAGGCATAGATCAGCTCGCCAGTGAACGCGATTTTTCAGCCGCACAGCTCAAACGCGCCGAGGGTCTGAAGCTGAAAAGGGGCATCAGTGACGAGGGCGTGGAACAGCGCAAGAGTGAATGGGAGAGTTACACAGCCCGCTACCGCATGCACGAAGAGGCCATGCGCCAGGCGCAACTGCAGGTTGATCGCTGTCAAATCCTCTCACCCTTCAAAGCAGTGGTGGTAGAGCGACTCGCCAGCAGCGGCAGTCTCGCCACAATCGGAACACCGATCCTGAAACTTGTGCAGCTCGATGATATCGAAATATCAGCCAGGCTTCGTGAGCAGGAGGCTAAAACCCTGCGGGAGAGCAAACAGATCTGGTTTGAATTTTTCAACAGGGAGTATCGACTGACACTGCGCAGGATAGTTCCGCTGATTGAGTCACGCACCCGCACCCGCGAAGCGCGGCTACGCTTTGCAGAAGAGAGTGCTCCAGTCGGCGCCGCGGGAAGAGTCCTGTGGCAGGGAGATTCGCTGCAGCTGCCGGCCGGTTACCTGGTGAGACGCAACCAACAGCTCGGTGTTTTCCTTGTTGACGGCAACAAGGCGAGATTCCATCCTGTTCCAGGCGCAGTCGAGGGGCAGCCCGCAGTCATCGATCTCCCGGCAGAGAGAGAGCTGATTGTCGAGGGACGCCAGCGCCTCGGTGACGGTGATGAAATCTCGGTGCAGGAGCATCACAACATCGAAGACAACCCGTCAAGCCGACAGAGTTATTAGGCGCCCTAGAATCATTGAGTCACCACAATGTTTACGAATGAGTCAAATTCTAAAAATATCTCTCGCCAAGAACGCCAAGGGCGCAAAGGTTTTTCTTGGCGAGCTTTGCGTCTTCGCCTACACGGATGTAGGTGAGGGGCGTGAGCAGGACGCGGAAGCTTTGCGAGAGAAAATATTTTCTCATGCCTTATCAGTCTGAGACTTGGTCTTGCTAGCCATGTGGGATATATTGCTGCGAAATCACGTTCTTGCCAACCTCACCTTCGTGCTGGTGCTGGTTGTCGGC
>JAUVEG010000135.1 GCA_030594925.1 Gammaproteobacteria bacterium | reverse complement strand
GTTTGCCATCACCTTCCTGCTGATCCTCTTCTTCGGCTTCACACTGCCGGCAAATTTGATCGGCGCACCTTTCGACGATCTGCTGGCTGAACGGGTTGAGATGCATCTGACCGGTGACAAGCCCGAACAAACATTGACCCTGATGAAGTCAATCGCACCGGCAATCGGCTCGGAACTGGTGAAAATCACCTATTTCCTGACACGCGGGTTGCCGCTGCTGCTGCTTTTCCTCATTCCCGGCGTCAACATCATTGCCCCTTTTGTATGGGGAGCCTTCGCTGTCTGGATGCTGGCCAATGAATATGCCGAATACCCGATGGGCAACAACGAGATCTTTTTCAAACAGCAACGCCAGTTCCTCAAAAAACGCCGCTTCACGTCGATGGGATTCGGCGGCGGCGTCATGCTGATGATGATGATTCCCGTCATCAACTTCATGATCATGCCCGCAGCCGTCGCCGGCGCAACCCTGTGGTGGGTAGAACGCCTCAAGCCCGCGCTCTCAGCCGAGCTGCCACCTAAAACCTAAAACTTACCCCCAATCAACTCGACTGCATTGGCATCCGGGTCACGGCAGAAGAGTGCCTCACGCCCGGATCGGCTCAAGGTGTATTCAATTCCGGCTTCATCCAGACGCTGCCGGACCACGCTTAAATCCTGAACCGAAAAAGCCGTATGGCGATCACGCCCGCCATGTCGGGGCCTGTTATCTGTCGAATCAGGATTGGCAAGTTCAAGCAGATGGATCTGCTGACTACCCACTTGCAACCAGGCGCCCGGGAAATCAAGAGCGGGACGTTCGGCTGTTTCCAGTCCCAGAATCCCGCAATAGAATTCGAGTGATTTATCTGTATCGGAGACAATCAGGCTGACGTGATGCAGAGTTGTCGTATTCGATTTCATAGTCATGTACCGAAGGCTGTGTGTGTCAATAAGATTTGCGCATTGCACCAAAAAATGGCGGGATGCGCTGTCGCTTATACCGCCCTACGGATCTTCAGATGTGCAGCAAAGGAGCATTTATTATATTTTAACCACAGATGAACACGGATGCACACAGATACAATCACATCTCTCAATCTGTGTTTATCTGTGTGTATCTGTGGTTTATTATTCAATATTATTACAATAAAGTATCACTCTGGCTCCTCTTCACTACTCCACACAGAGACAAAATAAGCGGCAATGATGATCATGAAGCCGCCGGCATAATCCCGATATTCGAACATCTCATCCGCCAGCCACATCGACGAGACCGCGCCTGCAACCAGTTCAAACAGCAGTATCACTGCCGAGCGCTGTACCGGCATATGCGTCACCCCATATTGCAGTGCAACAGTCGACAGCATAAATCCCGCAATCCCGAGCACAATGGCAGCCGCCAGAATTGCCAGTGAAATATCCGGCAACTGCTGTTGCTGCACCAGCAGCGCCATGCCTGCAACCAGTAGACAGCCAATCCATGAAACGGTAGTTTTCAGCAACAGTGGCTGATCATACAAGCGGCGGATCATGACATTGCCAAGCGCAAAGGCGACTCCCGCTGACAACGCCAGCCAGTCGGCTCTGCTTTGAGGCCAGGGGTGGCTCAATTGCGGATCCCACAACATCAACAGCGCCCCGCTCATTGCGACCAGCATCAGCGAAGCAATCTTCGCAGTGATGGCTTCATGAAGCAACCAGTGTGCAAATAGCAGCGCCCACACCGGGGAGAGATAAAACAGCAGCAGCACACGCACCACTGACCCATCAAGCATCGCCAGGATGAAGGCAAGGTTGGCCCAGCCGGCAGCCAGCATCAACAGGAGATATTCCGGCCAGTACTGCCTGATCCCTGCAAAACCACGCGCAAAAGGCGCAGCAATGACAAAAGCCGCTGCATAGACCACAACTGTCAACCATATACCGTCCAGACCCTGCTGTTCCAGCAAACGCAGTGGATACCACACCACTCCCCAGAATGTTGCACTGAAGAGCAGCGCCAGGGTGGGCGGCCAATGATTGATTGGAGTACGCATGATTGACAGGTCTGATAAAATACGTCTTTTTTTTATCAAGCAGACAGCAAAATGAATCCTGGTATTGGCGGCCTTCACCCCTATCCTTTTGAAAAGCTGGCCGCACTGAAGGCTGGCGTCGAACCGCCTGCTGCATTGTCGCATATCGCCCTCTCGATAGGCGAACCAAAACATCCGACACCTGCTTTTATCACCGAAGAGGTGATGACCCACCTGCACCAGTTGTCGGTCTACCCGGCGACGCGCGGCCTGCTGCAACTGCGCCAGGCTATCGCCGACTGGCTGTGCAACCGGTTTCAGCTGGATGCCGGCTCACTCGATCCTGAAGCGCACATCCTGCCGCTTAACGGCACCAGGGAGGGGCTGTTCGCGTTTGCCCAGGCGATGGTCGATGCGGGTGAAAATTCACTGCTGCTGATGCCGAACCCCTTCTACCAGATCTATGAAGGAGCGGCGCTGCTTGCCGGCGCCGAGCCGCACTATCTGAACTGCGATGAGAGTCATGCCCTGCTTCCCGATTTTGACGCCATCGATGCAGAGACGTGGCGACAATGCCGTATTCTCTATCTCTGCTCTCCGGGCAATCCCAGCGGCGCTGTCATCGACATTGCCACCCTGCAGCAACTGATCAGACTCTCCTATGAGCATGACTTCATCATTGCATCGGACGAGTGCTATTCAGAGATCTATTTCGATGAAGCTCATCCCCCGGCAGGCCTGCTTCAGGCTGCCGCACAAATGGGCGAAACCTCCTATAAAAACTGCGTCGTTTTTCACAGCCTCTCCAAGCGCTCCAATGCGCCGGGACTGCGCTCCGGTTTCATCGCCGGCGACAACGCCATCATCGAGACATTTTTCCGCTACCGCACCTATCATGGCTGCGCCATGCCGCTGCATCACCAGGCGGCCAGTATCAGGGCCTGGAGTGACGAGCATCACGTTATTGAAAACCGGCGTCTCTATACGGAAAAATTTGACGCCGTGTTGTCGATTCTCGATGGCGTACTGGATGTTGCACGACCAGATGCCGGTTTTTATCTGTGGGCAAAAACACCGCCTGCATTCGATGATGCCAGCTTTGCACGCGAGCTGTTTGCGCGCCACAACCTGACAGTTTTGCCGGGCAGCTACCTGTCACGCACAACGGATGCGGGCAATCCCGGCGCCAACAGAATCCGCATGGCGCTGGTGGCGCCGCTGGAAGATTGCATCGAAGCCGCACAACGCATCAAAACCTGTGTAGAATCCGCATGACACACGAATCAACACATCCTATAACAGTTACACAAGAGGCTCTTGCAAAACTCGTAAATCATTAGTTTTGTCATCTCGAACGAATGTGAGAGATCTTATTTATCAATGACTTAAGATTTCTCCTTTTAGTCGAAATGACAGTTTTTGAGAGTTTTTCAAGAGGCTCACAATATTTAATTTATTTTGGAGCAAACCCCATGAGTGACATTGAATCCATCATCGTCGACGCCTTTGAACGCCGTGCCGATATTACCCCGCGCAACGTAGATACGCAGGCGAAAGACGCCGTCATGAGCGCCATCGAACAACTGGATCGCGGCGAAATCCGTGTCGCCGAGAAAAAAGATGGCGGCTGGATCGTCAATGAGTGGATCAAAAAGGCGGTCTTGCTCTATTTCCGCATGGAGGACAATGAGTTTTTGAAGGGGGGATTCACCAACTATTTTGACAAGGTGCCATCCAAATATGCCGACTACAACTCCAGGGCTTTCCGCGAAGGCGGAGTACGCGTCGTTCCCCCGGCTGCCGCACGCAAAGGCTCCTTCATCGCACCCTCCTGTGTACTGATGCCCTCCTACGTCAACATCGGCGCCTATGTCGATTCCGGCACCATGGTTGACACCTGGGCCACTGTCGGCTCCTGCGCCCAGATTGGAAAAAACGTGCATCTCTCCGGCGGCGTCGGCATTGGCGGTGTACTCGAACCGCTCCAGGCTGCACCCACCATCATCGAAGACAACTGCTTCATCGGCGCACGTTCGGAAGTTGTGGAAGGGGTTATCGTTGAAGAGGGCGCCGTCATCTCCATGGGCGTCTACATCGGACAAAGCACCAAGATCTATGACCGCGCCACCGGCGAAATCCATTTCGGACGCGTCCCGGCCGGCTCCGTTGTCGTCTCCGGAAACCTGCCGTCGAAAGATGGCAGCTACAGCCTCTACTGTGCAGTGATCGTCAAGACCGTGGATGAAAAGACCCGCGGCAAGGTCGGCATCAACGAACTGTTGAGAGATATTTAATCAGACAAGTCTCAAACTAACGAGAAATAAAGATCTTTTATCTCTCGCAGAGACGCAGAGACGCAAAGGGTTTTCTTGGCGTGCTTGGCCTACATGGATGTAGGTCAGGGGCGTAAGCAGGACGCGGAAGCTTTGCGTCTTTGCGAGAATTATGATTAATATTTGACTCAATTGTAAAGACATCAGTCACTCAAGGATTACCAGGAAAGATAATTGCACCAATGATCAAACTCTACGGCATTCCCAACTGCGACACCATGAAGAAAGCCCGCCGCTGGCTGCAGGATCATGATATCGAGTACCAGTTTCACGACTACAAAAAGTCAGGCATCGATGCACAAAAAATCAACGCATGGATCGATGTTGTGGGCTGGGAAGTGCTTCTCAACAGACGCGGCATGATGTGGCGTAAAACACCGCAGCAGATACGCGATGCCATCGATCAGCAGAGCGCCATTCAACTGATGCTGGAGACACCCTCTATCATCAAGCGCCCTGTGCTCGAGATGGATTCCGGCATTACCGTCGGCTTCTCGGAAGATAGCTATCAGCAGTTATTCGCATAACTACAACTACCATCGCATCGCGGCCGGAAGGCCGCT
>JAUVEG010000130.1 GCA_030594925.1 Gammaproteobacteria bacterium | reverse complement strand
TTCATATTTCTCGCCTCTCTTAAGTGATAGGAAAATGTTTCAGTGGAAGACGCATTTTTCATGATCAATCCGGCAAATCCATGTGAGGAAAAATCGAGGCGAAGCATTATGGCTGCCTCTTTTTTCTCTTTTCGGAAATCTCTATCCACGCTCAAAAGAGTATCACATAAACTGGCATGATCAATCTCTCGTCAGTGCGTTCAGGAAATGGCGTTAAAATCAGCTTCATAGCTGATTCAGATCAAGGGGTCAGTCTATTTGTTCCTGAGCTGCAGAGGATAGGAGATTACCATGAACCTCTTGCAGCACTCTGTTATTCCGCCATGCTTTTTAGCCGGAATGACGTTTTTACTTGTCCGAACTCAAATCCCCGAAAAAGAGTCAATTCATCCGAGGTAAATGCAATGAAACTTCTAAAAAACACGTTGATCACCAGCGCCTTGCTTCTTACTGTCACATCTTTATGGGCGCTGGATCGCGATATTATGCTTCAGCCACAATCAACTGTGGTTAGGGCTCCTTCTGCAACCACAGAGTTGGAAATCGACTTCAGGAAGCGCAAGGCAGGGTCGATAAAGGCGGAGAGTTTTAAAGAGAAGGGGGTCACCTTCAAGATCATCGGAAACACCCAAAGTTGTGGTGAAGCAGTACTCGAGATGCAACACCATAAGCTCCTGGGTAGCTACCTTGCGCCGACATCCGCAGGAGAGCGCGGATTGTCGTGTGCGCATCTTCAGATTGACATCTCATTTTCCCGTCCGGTCGCCGAGGTCTCTGTACTCACTCATGCCGAATTAGGGACGATGGAGCTATGGGCATACAACGAGGATGGAAACAGCATAGGTCGACGACTTTCAACAGAGGTGAGCGGAGAGAACACCAGGCGACTCACCATTGCTTCGCCAGGTGGTGATGCAACCATTTACAGGGCCTACTTCTATGGAGGTAAGAATTCGCTCATCTACAACTTGAGGGCGAGGAGGTAATCGAGGCGCTGCTGATGTGCTCGTCTCCCCCGGGATAATCGGCAGGGGCGGGATATCCAGGGATCAGCGATTTCTGATGAGTTGAACAAACTCCATGCCATAGCGGTTGTTTTCGTCAGCTGGAAAAGGATCGCGTGAGACCTCCTGCCAGAGTGACAAATCGAACTCGGGAAAGGAGGCGTCGCCTTCGATGTCAGCATCAACCAGGGTCATGTAGAGTTGATCGACAATTGGCAATGCCAGTTTGTAAAGCATGGCGCCGCCGACGATCATCACCTCATCGACATTACCGGCGAGTTCGATCGCCTGCTGCAGGTCAGGAGCAGTCTCCGCCCCCTCCGCCAGGTAGTCGGATTGGCGGGTGACGACGATATGGCGGCGATTCGGCAGCAGCCCCGGAAGCGACTCCCAGGTCTTGCGCCCCATGATGATGGGTTTGCCCATCGTCACTCGCTTGAAGTGCTGCAGATCGGCAGGCAGGCGCCACGGCAGGCTGTTATTCCTGCCAATCACACGATTGTGCGCCATTGCCCAGATCAGGGAGATTAGAGGTTTATTTGACACGATAACCGGCCGCTTCGGTTCCCTCTCCCACTGGGAGAGGGTTGGGGTGAGGGGAGGGAGTTAAAAAAACAACCCGTCAACAGGTGATGATGCAGAAGCAAAACGCTTTGCCGTCATGCGTCCGGCCAGGAATGCCTCACGTCCCGCCTCGATCCCTTTTTTCATCGCCGAAGCCATCAGCACAGGATCTTTGGCCGCAGCGATTGCAGTGTTCATCAGCACGCCGTCGCATCCAAGTTCCATCGCCATGGCGGCATCGGAAGCGGTGCCGACGCCGGCATCGACAAGGATAGGTACATGGGCATTTTCAACGATGGTGCGGATATTCAGCGGATTGCGAATACCAAGGCCGGATCCAATCGGGGCGGCCAGCGGCATCACCGCTGCACAGCCAATCTCTTCGAGCTGTCTGGCGATGATGGGGTCGTCATTGGTATAGACCATCACGTCGAAGCCATCCTTGACCAGCTCCTCTGCCGCCCGCAGGGTTGCTATCACATCCGGAAACAGCGTCTTTTCGTCACCGAGTACCTCCAGCTTGACCAGGTTGTGGCCGTCAAGCAGTTCGCGCGCCAGTCTGCAGGTGCGTACAGCGGTTTTTTGATCATAGCAGCCGGCCGTGTTGGGCAGAATGGTGTATCGGTCCGGCGGAAGCAGCTCCAGAATATTAGGTTCATCGCTGTTTTGTCCCATATTGGTGCGGCGAACGGCGATGGTAATGATCTCTGCGCCGCTCGCTTCTATCGCCTCTTGGGTCTCATCCATATCCTTGTATTTGCCGGTGCCAACCAGCAGGCGGGAGCTGAAGGTGCGTCCGGCAACTGTAAATGTGTCGTTTGAATTCATAAGTTTTAACTACTACCCGGTTATAAAAAGTATCAAATATAGTTGATGACAACCGATTTGGAGGCGGGACTTCAGTCACGTACATGTCTGGCGAGGCTAAAGCCTCACTTCCCGACATTAGGTGTCAACCACCACCAATGGCATGCACAATCTCCATTTCATCGCCAGCCTTGAGGTGATGGTTGCTGAAGGTGGAGCGGGGAACCAACTCCTCATTGACCTCAACGGCCAGGCGCTGATCGGTGAGGTTCAATTCCGCAATCAGGTCAGCCACTGTGGCGTCCTCGTCCAGATTACGTGTCTCGCCATTGAGAATAATTTGCATGGAACTCTAATTCCGCCTGTCGGTTAATGGTAGGATTCTACAGCAATTTTAACAATAGTTTGATCCGCGGGGTAGCGAATGACGCTTTGGAGTGAGGATATTATCTCGATCGAGGAGGCCGCCACACTGGATGGTCTCTTTTCAGTACGGGTGCATCGTACGCCTGATAATGAAGCCTTCAGCTTTTTTGATCGCAGCGCCAATAGCTGGACCTCCTACACGTGGCGGGAGATGCAGCAGCATATCGCCCGCTGGCAACAAAGTTTGCGCGATGAGGGACTGGCCCGGGGAGAGAGGGTCGGAGTGTTGTTGCGAAACTGTCCGCAGTGGGTGATGTTCGAGCAGGCTGCGCTCTCCCTGGGGCTGGTTGTGGTGCCGCTCTACACGGATGACCGCCCGGACAACATCGCTTACATCATCGATGACGCCAATATCCGCCTCATTCTGGTACAGGACGCCAGGCGCTGGAAACGCCTGGCGCCGGTGATTGTCGAGGGTACACCAGATGACGAGGGTTCGTTGCAGCGTGTGCTGCTGCTCGATGAGAGTGATGAAGCAGCAAAGTGTGAACGCAATGATGACAATGTCATGCGTGTCGACAGCTGGCTGGGTGCACAGCCGCAGGAGTATCAGCCGCGTCAGGGGAGCGCAGAGCAGCTGGCGACAATCGTCTATACATCCGGAACCACGGGACGGCCAAAGGGGGTGATGCTGAGTCACCTGAATATCCTCAGCAATGCGCATGCCGGCATTACCATGCTGGATTGCTATCGTCAGGATCACTTTCTCTCGTTTCTTCCGCTTTCACACATGTTTGAGCGCACGGCCGGTTACTACGTTCCGGTGATGGCGGGAGCCAGAGTGAGCTTCGCCAGATCTGTGGCGCAGCTTGGCGAGGATTTCAAGAGCCGCAAGCCGACGCTTATCGTTGCTGTGCCACGCGTCTTCGAACGGGTGCTCGGCAAGTTGAATGATCGTTTGAACAAGGGGCCGCGTTTTAAGAAGCTGCTCTTCAATACAGCTGTTGAAACAGGCTGGAAAAACTTTTTAAGGCAGCAGGGACGCGCCTCCTGGAAACCCTCTCTATTGCTGTACGGCACGCTTGACCATCTTGTTGGAAAACAGATCCGCGACGGGCTCGGCGGCAATCTGCGCAGCGCCCTCATCGGTGGAGCGGCGCTGCCGCCGCAGGTGGCAAAAGTCTTTTCCGGCCTGGGGATTACCATGATCCAGGGATATGGTCTCACCGAGACCAGCCCCATACTCTCTGCGAATAGTGAAAAGGATAACAGGCCTGACAGCGTCGGGCAGCCGCTGCGTGGAACCCGGGTAAAGATCGGAGAGAATGATGAACTGCTGGCAAAAAGCCCGGGAATCATGCTTGGATACTGGAACAATCATGCCGCAACCAATGATGTGATCGATGCTGACGGCTGGTTTCATACCGGGGACCAGGCGCGGATTTCTGCATCGGGGCACATCAATATCACCGGTAGAATCAAGGATATTCTGGTGCTCTCAAATGGCGAGAAGATTCCACCGGCGGATATGGAGAGCGCCATTGGCATGGATGGCATGATCGACCAGGTGCTGGTCGTTGGGGAGGGGCGCGCTTACCTGACGGCATTGGTGGTCATCGATGAAACATACTGGAACGTCTCTGCACCTGGAAAACCCTATACCAACGAAGCCTTGAACAACGAGGAGGTCGTCAAGGATGTGTTGTCAAGAATCCGCAAGGGGCTGAAAGACTTTCCCGGCTACGCCAGGATTCGCAAGGCAATCCTGCTTGCCGAGCCATGGACACTGGAAAACGGGCTGTTGACGCCAACGTTGAAGATCAAAAAAGCCAAAGTGCTGCAGCGTTATGCTGCTGAGATTGACGCCATGTATGCGCAAGGCCCTCGATAATAGAGTCCCTTCTCTTTTCCCCTCACCCCAACCCTCTCCCAAAGGGAGAGGGGGCGCTACCGGTTGAACCGGTGGCTTATTCAGGAGAGCAAAGCGACGCTTTTGGCTTGTGCGTAGACCAGCTTGCCGGGTTTTAAATCCAGTACAGCGGCTGATTTACGTGTTACCCGGGCCAGCATGGGGACATCGCCGCATATCAGCTTAACCATCATCTGTGCGCTTCCTGCTGGCGTGATCTCCTCGATGGTCGCGGGAAATATGTTCAGGATGCTGGTGCCGGACTGGTGTTCCAGGGTCAGGCTGACATCGCGGGCGGTGATCCGCACCCTGACGGCATGGCCCACCGGCAAAT
>JAUVEG010000169.1 GCA_030594925.1 Gammaproteobacteria bacterium | reverse complement strand
AAGAAAATCTCCCTGCCCGATACTTACCAGCAAATAAGCAATGCCCGATATCCAGATGGCGGGGAATATCACGATTTTAACCAGCAGATAGGTCATAGCCTGCAAAGGGTTGTGCTTGCGCAGATAGGTTTTGTGGTAGGGGTGATGCTCGCCCTTGAAAATTCCATAGGCGTAAAAACGCGCGACCTGCAGAAAGTTTTTGCTGGTGGGAATGTAGTGCCGCCATTGTCCGGTGGTGAATAGCCAGAAGACGGCAAATACCCACAGCAGCAGCAGTGCAAGCGCAACCGCTGTGTGCAGAGACACTGCTGTGCCGAAGTCAATCAGGCTGTGGACGCCGTGTATCGCCAGGCCGGTAAAGATCAGGATGAAGATGGATGCGGCCTGACTCCAGTGCCAGATGCGTTCAAAAAGCTTGTAAACCTGTATGGTATGGGTGCTCGTGGGCATTTGGTGTTCCATTAGCTTCTCCTCCGTTTTGTGGCAATGCCGCGAATTGCCGCATGTCCCAGTACGCCTGCCAGGGTACCGAGGATGATCAGCAGCCCGATAATATCCAGCCATTTGTTCTTGCCGGTTGCAGGCATATAAACACCGTCAATATGGCTAAGCCGCCCGTCACTGGAGTGACATTCGTTGCACGCCAGCGCGTTCTCTTTGGGAGCGACCATGTGGTTGATCGGCCAGTAGGAGTGGGTTTCGACAAAACCCCACTCGCCGCTATAGGGTAGATTGAATTTCTCCATGCCCGCCTTGATGGATTTGGCGAAATCATAGTTTCCCCATAAGGCGCTGTCAGTATCTCCCCAGAGTTCCATGTAGACCAGGGTGTTATTGCCTTTGTCATAGGGCTGGGTCGTCTTCATGCGCTTGAAGGGATAGATGCGGGATCCAGGATCATCAGCGGAGCCTGAGAAGCTATTGATCTCGACCGGGCCTTTGGAGGGATCAAATTTTGTGTCAATCGTCGTGTAGTTCATGGTGCCGTCAAACCAGGCGTACATGGGGGCGATGTTTTCAGCGTATTTGAAATCACCCTTGATGGATTTATAGGTGGCGCGATGTTTGCCGTCGCCCTGGGTATACTCTTTCAACTTGAAGCCTTCACCATCTTTCAACTTTCCCATGGTGCGCCAGTCCCACTCCACCTCGGTGGCGACCCCGCCTTTGGCAATTTCCGGTATATGGCAGGTTTCACAGGCCACCTTGCTGGTGTGGCTGTTGAGTTTGTTTCCTGTGATTGAAGCAATATCATGCGGCGTAGCGTCATGACAACTCTCGCAGCTGGCGACCTCCCGCGGCATCCCCGGTTTGCCGGTGCCGACCTTGTCATCGACCGTCATTTCATAGCGGCTGCCGGCCCATTCATGACCTTCACCGACATGGCAGGTGACGCAGCTGAAGTTCAGGCCTTCGGCATCCATGTGGATATCGACATTTTTATCCGGCATGAAGAGCGCGGAGGAGAGGTCTCCATGTTTGACGTTGTCGCCGCCGCCGCCATAGAAGTGGCACTTGCCGCAGTTGTTGCGCCCCGGCATACGTACGCTTTGCGCCACCTTGGCCCACTCGATCGGTTTCTTGCCCTCGAACATGATGGAACAGGCTTTATTGCCAGTTGAGTTGGGAGTCTTGTAGTAGGAGCCGGTGGATTCATGACAGATCAGGCAGTCGATGTTCTCCTGATTGCTGAAATCGAAGGAGTCATCCTTGTAGCCATATCCCGCATGGCACTGGGCGCACATCCCTTCGTTGCCGCGTGCATTGGTGCAAAAGTTGTTCACCAGAACGCTCTTCCCAAGTTTTTGTTTGGTGACCGGATGGGTGTATTTCCATGTCCAGTGCTTGTTCCTGATGAATTGATCGCCAGCCTTGTTGTGGCATTCGAGACAGGCTTTGGTGACTTCAGGACCGCTGAAAAAGGGGCCGGCGAGTTCCTTGAGGGTGGCGTGGTCGGTGGTTGATTTGCTGTCGCCGTCACCGGTTTGGGTGGGAACGGCATGCTCCTGGTCTGTTTTGGCGTATTCGGAGATGCCCAGTTCGATGGTGGGTTCATGCTTGGCAACAGCTGTACTGCTGCCGATGAGAGAGATCAGGAGAGATATCAGAAGAGAGGCAAAGAGGGTCGTCAAGGTGAAATTCAGGCTGGGCAAACTGTCGGAGAGTCGCCGATATTTTCTCATTTCAATGTCTCCAGGTTGTTTCCGTCAGCAGCACAACGGAGGATCATGATAATAGTTATGATCCTACTCCTTTTGGAGAGAGATTGATGTGGAAATAGGTATCTTGTTGATTTAAATCATAATGGCGGCGTTATCATGCTTTATCTGTGCGCGGTAATGCCGCGGTCACTGTTCTCAACGAAATCTACAATTAAGGCGTCTTCTGCTGATAATGTTCCGCTCTTCAGTTGCTCCAGCGCCTGGGTGATATTGAGACCGGAGTGGTAGAGAGTGTGATAGCACTGCTTGATGCGCTTGCGGGCCGCACTGCTGAAGCCGGCGCGTTTCATGCCGACGCTGTTGAAACCTGCAATGCGGGCGGGGTTGCCGTCAGCAGTCGTGAATGGCGGGATATCCTTGACGACCTTGGCGCAGCCGCCCAGCATCGTATATTGACCAATATTGACGAACTGGTGAATTGCCACCAGGCCTGAAATAAAGACGTATTCAGAGATGCTGACATGACCGCCAATAACCGAATTGGGAGCTATGACAATATTGTCACGAATATGGCAATCATGGCCTACATGGACGCCGCACATAAAATAGTTGTGATCGCCGACGATGCTCCCATTTTCGGTCTTGACACCGCGGCTGATATTGACTCCCTCCTTGAACATATTGCCGCTGCCAATGGTAAGGGGTTTGCTTTTTTCCGTGGTGTAGCCCAGATCCTGAGGTTCGCATCCCAGTACGACGCCATGAAAAACATGGTTGTTGCTGCCCATATGCACTGCGTTGAAGATGCGCACACAGCTTTCGATGATGCATTCAGGACCAATCACGGCGCCGGATTCAATAATCGAAAAGGCGCCGATGGAGGCGGAGGGGTGAATCTCCGCTCCATCTTCAATGATTGCGCTGGGATGGATCTGTTCCATTGCAAGGATGCGAGTTAGTCACTCATGGATTCTAGTGCCGGAAGTGACGCATGCCGGTGAAGAGCATCGCCATGTCGTGTTCATCAGCGGCGGCGATGACCTCGTCATCCCGCATGGAGCCTCCCGGCTCGATCACGGCTCTGATGCCTGCCTCTGCGGCAGCGTCGATGCCGTCACGAAAGGGGAAGAAGGCATCAGAGGCCATCACAGAGCCTTTCACCTCCAGTCCTGCATGCTCGGCCTTGATGCCGGCGATGCGGGCGGAGTTGATGCGGCTCATCTGGCCGGCGCCGACGCCGATGGTCATGCTGTTAGCGGCGTAGACAATGGCATTGGATTTAACAAATTTGGCAACTTTCCAGCCAAACAGCAGATCCCGCATCTCATCTTCCGTAGGCTGGCGTTTGGTAACGACCTTGAGTTCATTGTAGAGCGCCAGATCGGCATTTTGCACCAGCAGCCCACCGTTGACGCGTTTGAAGTCGAGGCGCTGCTGCGGCTCCCCCCATTGGCCGCATTGCAGCAGACGAATATTCTTTTTTGCGGCAACGACTTCGACAGCTGCTGCTGAAATCGAGGGAGCGATGATCACCTCGACGAACTGGCGATCGACAATTGCCTGTGCTGTTTCCGCATCCAGCTCCTGGTTAAAGGCGATGATGCCGCCAAAAGCAGATTCAGGATCCGTTGTATATGCCTTCTCATAGGCTTCCAGAGCGCTGCTGCCATAGGCGACGCCGCAGGGGTTGGCGTGCTTGACGATGACGCAGGCCGGCGCATCGGCAAACTGCTTGACGCACTCCAGTGCAGCATCGGTGTCAGCAATATTGTTGTAGGAGAGCTCCTTGCCCTGCAGCTGTTCAGCATTGGCAATGGTGGTTTCTCCCGCATGCTGTTCGACGTAAAAGGCAGCATCCTGGTGCGGGTTTTCACCATAGCGCATGCTTTGGCTCTTGCGAAACTGCATGTTGAAAGTGCGTGGCAGACCTTCGGGTTTGCCATTTTCTACGATGGCGCCCAGGTAGTTGGCAATCAATCCGTCATAACGGGCGGTATGTTCGAAGGCGCCGGTCGCCAGTTTGAAACGCGTCGCGTCGGAGAGGCAGCCGTTGTTCGCATCCATCTCATCGAGCACAGGCTGATAGTCATCGTTGCTGACGATGACGGTGACCGATGTATGGTTTTTTGCAGCAGCGCGCAGCATGGTCGGTCCGCCGATGTCAATGTTCTCGATGGCTGTTGCAAGATCGCAGTCTGGTTTGGCGACGGT
>JAUVEG010000047.1 GCA_030594925.1 Gammaproteobacteria bacterium | reverse complement strand
CTCCTTGGGTAGTCCCACCTCGTGTGAAGTGATGAGATGATCAAATCGGTGCGCCAGAGGAATACGCTGCAGTTTGAATGCCAGGGTTTTCGGATGCGCATTGGTCAGCAGCGTAATACGCTTGCCCATCGACTGCAGCATCTGCAGAAATTCATCCACATGGGGATGCAGCTGAATCAGGTGTTCCACCTCCTCTTTCAAGCTCAGGATATCCACCCCCAGCTCTTCGCTCCAGTGGTCGATGCAGTACCACTTGAGCGTACCTACATGGACGGCATACATCTCCAGCAGTTGTTGTTTGGCGGCATCAAACGAGATTCCATGCAATGACGCATAGTGTTCAGGCAGATACTCCAGCCAGAAGTGATTATCGAAATGGAGATCCAGCAGGGTGCCGTCCATATCCAGAAAGACATCATCGATCTGTTCCCAGTCGACCAATTGCACTTGCTCCCGGGCGGTTTTCATACTAGAGTCCTTGAGTGGTCAATATCATCACAACTAAGTCAAATTATAAATCTTAACTCTCGCAAAGGCGCAAAGCTCGCCAAGAAAAACCTTTGCGGTCTTGGCGCCTTTGCGAGAGAAAATGTTTTCTTTCATGCCTCGTCAGTCTGAGACATGATCTCTCTAGAGTCGCTCACACTTTATTTCTCAATGTTGAATCGTTATGCGCCAACAGCCTGTGGTGACGGCAAACCGCAAAATTGCACAGAGCCGTATTTTTCATATCGAAGAGATGGACATCACCTTTCCCAATGGTGCCACGCGCACCTACGAGCGTCTCATTGGAACCCGCCAGGACTCGGTGATTATCCTCCCTTTTGTGGATGATGACACCATCCTGCTGATACGGGAATATGCGGCTGCCAATGAGCGTTACGAGCTGTCACTGCCGAAGGGGATGGTTGACGCCGGAGAAGAGCCGCTCGATGCCGCCAACCGGGAACTGCAGGAGGAGACCGGCTACGCTGCCGCACAGCTGCGCTATCTGCACAAACTCGATATCGCACCAGGATATATTTGCCACGCATCCCACGCAGTCATCGCGACAGAACTGACCCCCTCGCGCCTCAAGGGGGATGAGCCGGAGCAGCTTGAAATTGTTCCGTGGAAGCTGGCCAATCTTGATAAACTGCTGCGCCATCCCGATTTCACAGATGCAAGAGCCATCGCAACACTACTGCTCGGGGTGAAACTATTCAGCATATAATCCTCCCCCTTTCTCAAAGGGGGATCGAGGCGGATTTTCAAGCAATCTACTGGTAATAACGAATGACACTACAAATCGACATCAACGCAATCAATGACATCGCTAAACAGGCAGGCGCCGCCATCCTTGAGATCTATCGGCAGGATTTCGATGTCTATACCAAGGAGGACAGCTCTCCGCTGACCGAGGCGGATCTGGCGGCGCACAACATCATTGTCAATGCGCTGCAGCAGCTGACCCCGGAGATACCGGTTCTCTCTGAAGAGTCAACAAAAATTCCGTTTGATACCCGCAGCAGCTGGAGCAGATACTGGCTCATCGATCCCCTCGACGGCACCAAAGAGTTCGTCAATAAAAATGGTGAATTCACTGTCAATATCGCACTCATCGACAATCACAAACCCGTCATGGGCGTGGTCTATGTGCCGGTCAAGGAGACGACCTACTTCGGCACTGTCGGTGAAGGTGCTTTCGTCGAACGCGATGGCGTGATCAGCGGCATCAGTGCCAGCGGCAAGGCGCACACACCACTGCGTGTCGCCGGCAGCCGTTCCCACGCCGGGGAGAGCCTGAAGCGTTTTCTTGCAGAGGTGGGAGCGCACGAAATGCTCTCCATGGGCAGCTCGCTAAAACTCTGCCTGGTTGCCGAGGGCAAGGCTGACATCTACCCGCGCATCGGCCCAACCTCGGAATGGGATACCGGGGCCGCGCAGGCCGTGGTCGAAGCCGCCGGCGGCATGGTCACCGAGACCAACGGCGAGCCGCTCAGATACAACTGCAAGGACTCCCTGCTGAACCCCTACTTCCTGGTGTTTGGCGACAGCAGCAGAGAGTGGCACAAATACTTTAGTGACTGAGATTCTCAGCCACTCACCCCAGCCTTCCCCATTGGGAGAGGGAGCTGTCAGCGGCAGTTCCTGAAACGGAATCGCTCCAGCTCCCGCAAGCGATCCTTGAGACGCTCTCCTGCTTTCAGTGTGTAACCGGCCCGGAGCTTGTTATTGATCTTTTCAATCCGGCTTCTGGTCTTGTGACACTTTGAGGTGTTGTCCGCAAGTTTGTTGGCATCGGTCTGACGGGTGCGATTATGCCTCCTGGATTTTTTCTTCCGCGGAACCGGTTCGACCTTATCCCAACCGACGATTGGCATTGGCTCAACGTTGATTCTCTGCTGTGCAACCTGCTGGCAGGATCTGTCGGAGAAAGAGACGGCGCCACTGTCACTAACACAGCGGTATATCCCGGTTGCACAAGCTGCTTTGAAAGCAGTAAACGGGAGAAGAGCAAGAGTGATAAAAACTACTGTAGTGGGGGATGACATGTGCAACTCCTTTGCAATGAATTTCAATCCTGAAGCTCAGAATAACACATTTCGGCATCCTTCATTTTCGGCTTACAGCTCGTCATCTCGACGCAGGAGAGATCCTGCAGAATTTCATCAACACATCCATATTTGGATGCGTTCCTTCGATGAACTGTGTACACTTCAACAAAACAGAATTTCGGGGAACTTTCGTGCCAGCAAAACAGAGTCAACTCGTTTTATCCGCCATCGGTAAAGACCAGACGGGGATCGTCGATCGCCTCACCAGAGCGGTCTATGATCTGGAGCTCAACATCAATGACAGCCGCATGACGGTCATGGGCGGAGAGTTTGCCGTTCAAATGCTGGTTGAAGGCGCATGGAACCAGATTGCAATGCTCGAGACCATGCTACCCGACCTTGAGTCCAGGCTCGGCTTGACCATCCATGGAAAACGCACGGACATCCGCATTACCGACGAAAAAATACGTCCCTATGCTGTCGAGGTGGTTGCCCTGGATCATCCTGGAATTGTTCATCATCTTGCCGGATTTTTTTCGCAACATCACATCAATATCGAAGAGTTGCAGACATCCAGCTACCCCGCCCCACATACAGGAACACAAATGTTTGCCGTCAATTTACAAATTGGTGTGCCCGCTGAAGTCCAGATCTCCTCCCTGCGGGAGGAGTTCATGGATTTTTGTGACAACTTGAATCTTGATGCAGTGATGGAGCCGATTTAAACCCCGATGGCACCACAACCGTCATGCAGCAATCAATAGGGCACAAGAAGAACTACCACGAATAACTTGCAAGACTAAGTTTCAAACTAACAATGCATAACAATCTTCTTAATCCCTCGCAAAGACGCAGAGACGCAAAGGTTTTTCTTGGCGTGCTTTGCGTCTTTGCGAGAGCCAATCATTACAGATAGTAAAAAAAGGAGTGTCATGACACAAACAGTTGCTGCCGGTAAAAAAATTCCGGATATCGAACTCCACATCACCGGTGACAGGCGAGTCCGGCCCGGTGACTATCTTGGCAAACCGCTGGTTATCTATTTCTATCCCAGGGCAAGCACCCCCGGCTGCACCCAGGAGGGGAGAGATTTCAGCGCCGCCATCAACAAATTTCGCCGCCAATCCTGCGTCATACTGGGCGCATCCAGAGACAGCCTCAAGCGGCAGGAGAACTTCAAGGCGAAACAGGAATTCCCGTTCGAGCTGATTTCTGACACGGATGAAGAGCTGTGTAATCTCTTCGATGTCATCAAGATGAAAAACATGTATGGCAAACAGGTTATGGGCATCGAGCGCAGCACCTTCTTGATCGATCGCGATGGACGACTCTTTCAGGAGTGGCGCAAGGTAAAGGTCAAGGGGCATGCCGACGAGGTTCTCGAAGCCGTCAAGACACTGAACAAAACTTTCAACCAGTAATCCTTGAGTGGCCAACATCTTTGCAAATGGGTCAAATTTCAATAATGACTCTCGCAAAGGCGCAAAGCTCGCCAAGAAAGACCTTTGCGGTCTTGGCCTACATGGATGTAGGTCAGGGGCGTAAGCAGGACGCGGAAGCTTTGCGTCTTGGCGAGAGAAAAATAATCTCTTTCATGCCTCGTCAGTCTGAGATATGGCCTCACTAGATCCTCTAAAAAACTATAGCAACAGGCTGACAACAATGGATGACCCAAAACGCCTCTTCGTGCTGGATACCAATGTGCTGATGCATGATCCCAGCTCGATATTCCGTTTCCAGGAACATAATATCTTCATCCCGATGATGGTGCTCGAAGAGCTTGATCGTGCAAAAAAGGGAACCTCTGAAGTTGCGCGCAATGTACGCCAGGCGAGTCGATTCCTCGATGACCTGATTATCAATGCCAGCAGGGATGAAATCGAGCAGGGACTGGAACTGCCCGGATGGGGCGACAATGACAAGGGGGAGGAAGAACGCATCTCAGGACGTCTCTATTTCCAGACCAGCGAACTCCCTCCTTCGCTGCCCTCCTCCCTGCCCGGAAATATCGCGGACAACAATATTCTGGGCACAGCCCTCGCCCTGCAGAAACAGCATCAGGAACCGGTCACCCTGGTTTCAAAAGATATCAACCTGCGCATCAAGGCTGCTATCGTCGGCCTCAATGCCGAGGACTACAGCAACGACCGGGTGCTGGATGACGTCGATCTGCTCTACAAGGGGTTTACCGCCCTGCCGGCAGATTTCTGGGAGACTCACAGCAAGGATGTCGATTCATGGCAGCAGGACGAGCACACCTTCTACCGTATCTCGGGCCCTGAAACCAAAAACTGGCATCATGGGCAGTCGCTCTATTTTGATGATGAATATTCGGGCTTTGAGGCCATAGTCCGGAACGTCAATGATGACCATGCCATCATCGAGCTGGCAACCGACCATCGCAATGCCAGCCACTCGGTGTGGGGCATCATGGCAAGAAACCGTGAACAGAATTTTGCGCTGAACATGCTCATGGATCCTGACCTCGACTTCGTCTCGCTGCTGGGCGTCGCCGGAACCGGCAAGACCCTGCTGGCGCTGGCTGCAGGATTGACCCAGGTGCTCGACAACGGCCTCTACAGCGAGATCATCATGACCCGCGTCACCGTTCCGGTGGGCGATGACATCGGCTTCCTCCCCGGCACCGAGGAGGAGAAGATGACTCCCTGGATGGGCGCATTGATGGACAACCTCGAAGTGCTTACCAAGACCGAAGGCGGCGGAGAGTGGGGACGCGCTGCGACAGACGACCTGCTGCAGTCACGCATCCGTATCCACTCGATCAACTTCATGCGCGGGCGCACCTTCCTGAATAAATACATCATCCTCGATGAAGCGCAAAACCTGACGGCGAAGCAGATGAAAACCTTGGTCACGCGCGCAGGCCCCGGCACCAAGATCGTGTGTCTCGGCAACATCGCCCAGATCGACACTCCCTACCTGACAGAGACCACCTCAGGTCTCACCTACGTGGTCGACAAGTTCAAGAACTGGGAACACTCTGGGCATATCACCCTGATCAGCGGCGAGCGCTCACGCCTTGCCAAGTTTGCATCGGATGAGCTGTAGGGTTCAGAAAGAGATTATTTTCTCTCGCGAAGACGCAAAGCTCGCCAAGAAAAACCCTTTGCGGTCTTAGCGTCTTCGCGAGAGACATTTTCAAACTCTTACCGACTCAAGATTTTTCTTTTGGTGAACTTGCGACAGATGTGCAATGCGTATCGCCGCAGGCGGATGCGAGTCATGAAAAGCGGAGTGCAGCGGATCGGGCGTCAGAGTGCCGGCATTCTCTTTGAAGAGTCCTACCAGCGCACCGCTCAACTCTGCGGAACCTGTCTGCTCCACGGCGAAGGCATCCGCCTCGAACTCATGCCGGCGTGAAACCCACGCCATCAGCGGCGTCATGAAGAAGGTAAATGCCGGGCTGACCATCACAAACAACATCAAGGCCATGTAGATCGATGGCGCTTCAACCCCCAGGTCTGCATAGAACCAGGATTGCTGCATCAGCCAGGCTAAAGCAGCAAAACCGATCAGCATCATCAGAGTCGAAAGCAGCATTCCCTTGATGATGTGTTTGTGTTTGAAATGCCCCAACTCATGGGCAAGCACGGCTTCAAGCTGTGGAGGCGTCAACTGCTTTAACAGCGTGTCGAAAAAGACGATGCGCTTGCTCTTTCCAAATCCTGTGAAGTAGGCATTGCCATGGCTGGACCGGCGCGAACCATCCATCACGAAAACACCCTGCGAATTGAAGCCGCAGCGCTGCAGCAATGATTCGATACGCTGCAGCATCTCGCCCTGCTCCAGTGGCTTGAACTTGTTAAACAGCGGTGCAATGAATTTGGGGAATGCCCAGCTCAGCAGCAGTGTAAACAGCGTCATGGCCAGCCATGCATAGAGCCACCACCACTTGCCGGCGGACTCCATCAGCCACTGTATCAACATCACCAGCGGCACACCGATGAGCAACGCCAACAGCATCCCCTTGAGAATATCAGTGACGAAAACGGCCGGGGTGGATTGGTTGAAACCAAAACGCGCTTCAAGCCCAAAGGTGCGATAGAGCGAAGCCGGGATATCGATTGCCGACGAGACCAGCATCACTGAGATGATCACAACGGTTCCGGTGAGCAGATCGCTGTAACCGGCGCTGCGCCATAGCTGATCGATCCAGTTGAGTCCACCACCCAGCGTCCACGCCAGCAATACAACCACTCCCATAGCCGTTTCGATCCAGCCGAAGTGCTGCTTGGCGACTGTGTAATCGGCAGCCTTTTGATGCTCGGCGAGCGTCACTTTGTCAGTAAAGGCAGCTGGGACTGTGGAACGATGCGCACGTACATGCCGAACCTGGCGCATGGAGAGCCACAGTTGAGTTGCAGTAGCGGCAAACAGCGCCAATAGAAAGATCAGTGTAAAAGTATTCATATCAAAAGTTGGTTCATAATGATTTATTCGTCAAGCGAGTACAGTACGTCAAGAAGTTTGTCATTGCGAGCGCAGTGCGGTGGCTTCATCTCTTCGTGGCGATAAAAACAGCCCTCACCGGCGCTGGATGGCCTTCGATGGTCATGGATGCATCGTCTGGAGAGAGATAATCACGCAGTGATTCAAACTGCATCCAATCCGTGGAGCGCTGCTCCTGCACAGTCGTTGCAGAAATATCGGCAACTCTGACATTCTCAAATCCTGCACGCCGCAGCCACACTGCCAGGGTGTCCGGGGAGGGGATGAACCAGACATTGCGCATTTTTGCATAGCGTCCCGGTGGCAACAGTACCTCTCCCTTGTTCCCTTTAATGACCAGGGTCTCCAGCACCAGCTCTCCGCCCGGTCGAAGCGTATTTTTCAGTTCCAGCAGGTGATCGATGGGAGAACGGCGATGGTAGAAGACCCCCATGGAGAAAACCGTATCGAATGACAGAAGAGTTGCCGGCAGATCCTCGACCCCCATCGGCAGCATGAAGTGCGGCCACTCGTTGCCAACGAAGTGCTCTATCGCCTGAAACTGCATCAAAAAAAGCTGTGTCGGATCGACGCCGACAACCAGTTTGGCGCCCTCACCCAGCATGCGCCAGCCATAGTAACCGTTGCCGCAGCCGACATCCAGCACCGTACGATCCTCCACAGAGGTGATAGCCCCGGTAATACGCTGCCACTTGAGATCAGAGCGCCACTCTGCATCAATAGAGACGCCATGCAGTAGAAATGGACCCTTGCGCCACGGATGAAACTCTTTGAGTAATTCAGTGAGAGAGTTCTGCTGCTGTTGTGACAGAGTCTCGCCGCTGACGGTGACGGCATCTGCACCGAAATCGACTGCCGTTGCCTGCAGTTGCGGCAGCTGCTCCAGCGCCTGCTGCCAGCGGTGGCTGTCACCATGATTTGTGGTGGAGTGTATGCGCTCGAGCTGTTGCGGCAGTTGTTCTGCCCATGCGCTCATGCCAGCCTGGCGGAGTGCGGCAAGCAACTTCGGATCAAACAAGAGGTACCCTTTTTTTACGGCGGCGCAAGTGACACTTGAGAGAATTAAAATTGTTATAGGATGTGCTGTAGAATGAAAATATTCTTAGTCTCTCGCAAAGACGCAAAG
>JAUVEG010000077.1 GCA_030594925.1 Gammaproteobacteria bacterium | reverse complement strand
GCATATGTGGCTAAAGGATCCACAGCAGCCAAATGTCAGAAAAATGATCTGCCGCAACGGCTACCCCTACTGCGGAAGAGTGGAGTTTCCAAATATCCGCACGATTTCAGAAGCGCTGGGGTCAAGATTTACGGTTGAATAGAAATATGAACCACGGAACACACTGAATACACGGAAAAAAGGTAACTTCTCATAATCCTGTGAGAAGGCCGTCATTGCGAGGGAGCCTAAGGCTCCTCGCAATGACAGAGAACCTAAAACCTAAAACCTAAGTAACTATTCAGCATGGTTCTAAATGAGCTAATAAGTCACTGTTATCGGGTATATCTAAAGGAAGCGTTGGAGGCATGGATGCCGACACGAGCCTACATGGATGTATTGACGGCGTTTTCCGGTAGATATACCCAATAACAGTGACGCTCCCTCATGCGCTGAATAGTTACAAACCTAAAACCTCGCTAGTAAGGCGATCTTCTCGCATCCCGTTCACGCCCTTCAACCAGCGCATTGATATAGAGTTCTACACGGCGGTTCAGCTTGCGTCCGTGCGCTGTACTGTTGCTTGCGCGCGGCTCGTCTTCTCCATGGCCATAGGTGAGGAGACGGTTATAGGAGAGTCCATGTCCACTTAGATAAGAGGCGACACTCTCCGCCCGGCGTTCAGAGAGATTCTGATTATGCGCAGAGGAGCCGGTGTTATCCGTATGACCAACGATGTGGATAACCGTCTGATCGTAGTTGCTCATGACGCTCGCAATCCGATTCAAGGCCGGTTTGAACGCGCTTTTTATCCTGCTCTGATCCACACCGAAAGAGGCTTCACTACTGAGGGTGAGCTTGATGGTGTCCTTGTCGATGCGCTCAAGCGTGACATATTCAGCTCTCAACTCATCTTCAAGCGCGCGTCTCAGTTCACGATGCTGCTTGTCCATGTAGTTGCCGACAGCGCCGCCCGCCAGGGCGCCAAGGGCAGCTCCAACATATCGGCCATGGCCGCCGTGAATCTGATGACCGATCACCGCTCCGCCGATCGCGCCGGCAATGGCGCCAATCTTTGCGCGGCGATTCGGATCATCCTCGGTCATACAACCGCTGGTCATGGCTGCTGCGAGCGCCATGCTTGTAATGACTTTTGCTTTCATAATTTTTCCTCTTAATAAATAACTGGAAGTCTGTCTATCGTTTGAGTCTGTGCGAAGTTATTCAGCAGTTACAAACAGAGATCTTAAGCGAGACCGAACCTTATCACGACATCGAGGGAAGCGCTGATCGAATCGCTGTGCGCTTCGCCTACAGGGATGTTGGTGAGGGGCGTGAGCAGGCCGTTCCTGCGCATCCTGCGCTCACGGCATTTGTACATCCGTGTACGGCAGATGCGGAAGCTTCATTCAGAGTCTCCCTAACAGCAGCACTACTCTATCTGGCAGAAACACGCTCAAGATCATCCAGCCTTGGCGGCTCCTTCATCCAGCCTTTTCCGGAGCGACCGAGCTTTTTGCCCTCTTCGAACAACTGCCGCATCTCCTGTGGGTCAAACTCCAGCGGATCCCGGGTTGCACTGACATTGTCAGGAATGGCAATCATGTGAAAATCTGATTTTGCATGACGGGCAATCACATACCCCTGATAGAGGGTCTTATAGGTCAAGCCTCTCATCAGCTCCCGGATAGCTTTGCGTGATATACCGGCAACTGCCGGACTCACCGCCTCCGTTGCCACCAGTTTCATCTGACCGTTCATGATGACATGCAGGGTACGACCGCTTGCCGGGGTCTCAAACATGAATGAGCGAATCAGCACCGGCGCCTTGACTCCACCGTCAACATGCATCTGGCGCTCCTCACGCGCCGGATCCGGCTTGATATAGACTGGCTTGAAAAATGCCGGTATCGCAGCAGATGCACGTAAGATTTTTTGAAAGATACGTACGCGCCTTGGATGGCCGCTGGCCGCGATCATGCCCATATCCCACACAACCAGTTTGCCCGCATCCAGATTGGTGGTGGCGACATAGAGCCGGCGGCCCTTGCGATACCCACGTGCAACCTTCTCCAGCAAGTTCTCGTTGATCACCCTCTCAATCTGCATTTTCAATGGGGTGTAATCAAGCAGGCTGTCGCCAAACACCGCCGTCAGTGGCTTGTTGCGAAAGATATCCCGGCTCTCGGTCTGCGTGTAGATCTCTTCGAGTTCATCATCATACTCCGAACCGACAAACGCCATGGCGGCCATCAGGGCTCCGGTCGATACCCCGGTGACAATATCAAATTCAGGCCTGTTGCCGGCTTCACTCCAACCGCTCAGAACTCCCGCGCCAAAAGCGCCGTCGGCGCCGCCGCCGGATAACGCCAGAATCTGCAGATGTGATTTATGTGCGAGACCAGATTTCACCTGCTGCGGCTGATGCCCGGAACCAAATAGACGCACCGCGCCAACAGGGTCAACCGCACGCAGGTCCGCCGATTCCGGAGGGCGGGTGGCGCAGGCAGAAACAATTGGCAGCAGAAAAACAGAGATGATTACACGGGAGCGAATAGTGAGGAGATCTGTTTGAAAAAAGCCCATAACGCGTATATGCACATGTACAGCAGTAGTCAATGAGGCCTCAACCTTATCCGAAATGGTAATGATTGCATAGATCATCTTCTCATCGCCTGATTGCCGCTATCAGGCGAATCTGTTTTGCTGCCTTGTTTTGACAACATGAAGAGGCTATGCTCATTAGATACTCCTCATATTTCTGGAAATCTGCTATGAAAACTCTTTTAATACTCGTGGCAAGCCTCGCTTTCTCCACCTGCGCCTGGGCTGAACAAAAACAATCCGTGATGTTTGGCGATACTCCGCAATCCGTCTCTGAAAAAATCCCGGAGACCAGCGCCAGGGATGCGAAATGCCTGCAGATGGAGCAGGAGATCAGAAACCTGAAAGGCAAGCCTCAGCGCCGTTCAGCACTCGATGCCCGCTTCAAGGCGGAGTGCAGACGCAAGCAGCCGATTGTCGATGAACAATCTTTTCAAGGCGGAATACAGGGACAATTGGGGCAGTAACCGATTCCCGATGTCTTCCAGGGAAATCCGTAAGAAAAATATACCAGCCGATGACGGCGGAACACACCAACGAGGTTAGATAAAATGAAAATCGTGGACATTGTAACTACAGCTGCTTTGGCTGGCGCCCTTTCGGTCACGGCTGCTGCCGATACAAATCAGGCAGCAGCGCCTGCAGCCACCGGCCATCCGGTAGCAGAAAAAACTGCAACCCCGTCGGGACCGCAGAGCAGCAATATCCCGGCAGGTACAGGTCAGAGGCCAATATACGTGGGGCAAATGCAAATGGGAGAGAGACAGATGCAGATGCCGAAGAGATCAATTCCAGCCGGAGAGATGCCCATGAACAGGGGAGAGAGAGCAATGGGCGCTGGACAACTGCCGATGAATAGAGGGCAGATGCCAATGCGTGGTAATCAGCAAGCCATGAATCGGAGAGGAGGCCCAATGATGGGCAGAGGCCAGGGGAATCGCATGGGTGGCAGGCATATGGGAATGATGAACCCCCAAATGAAACAGCAGATGATGGCCATGAAGCAGGCGCATATGCGAAAGATGGAGGGACATCTCGCCAATATCGAAGCACTGCTGAGAGAGTTGGTCGAAATGCAAAAAAGCAATTGATCCTAGAGGAGAACCGTTATGACAACAAAAAAGAGTGCTACTAAAGAGACACCTGATATGGAGTCTCTCAAAGAGGAGTTTGCCACACTACGCAGCGACGTCGCTTCTATTGTTGCAACCCTGGGGAAAATGTCACAATCGGAGGTTGCGGAAGCAACCGATTCCGTGACGGAAACCCTCGAGGAAAATAGCAACTGGAACGACATGAAATCGCAGATTGAGCAGGCTCGCGCCCAGGGAGAGCAGTTGAGCCAGGATCTCAGCGAAGAGGTCACCCGGCATCCATTGGCCAGCATCGCTATCGCCTTTGGCATCGGCTACATCGCTTCAAAAATCGTTAAATAAGGGGGAGCAGCAGCGATGAAAACAACTCTCTCTGATTTTGTGATCGCCTTCCTTGACCTGATGGAAGCGGAGGGCCGTACGCTCAAAACGGCCAGTATCCGCGTAGGCTGGGGCATGGCTTTTATCATACTTGCAACAGTGCTCATTCTTGTTGCCAGCAGCAGTTTCCTGTGGGGTGTCTACCAACTCCTGATTACGGTCGTATCACCCCCCTCTGCGGCCATGCTGATCTCGCTATTCGCACTGGTTCTTGCAGCAGTTTCGGCAATTATCGCCAAAAAGGTTTCCCGGTGAACCGCAAACAGGCGCGGGACAACTTCTCCAATGTAGCCAGCGGAAAACGCCGTAAAGCCAGAGTAGATCTTGATGAAGCCAAAGCCAGGTTAAGGCGGGTGGACGAAGATCTCGACATCAGCACATCACTGCACTATCTCGGCAAGGGCGATCTGAAATCCTCGCTGTTTGCCCTGGCGCCTGTTGCCATTACCCGGATGAGACAGGAAAACCTGCTGATCCCTCTGTTGGCCCGGGCTTTGCCGCTAATCAATCAATTGCTTTCCACGAAGAAAAAAACGGCCCGCAAACAGGGATAAGAGAGTGCCTGAACAGTAATCCTGGATGCGCAAAACGGATCTGAATAACAAATAGTTGGCAGTTGGCTTTTGCCAACTGCCAACTGAAGACTGCAAACTTTCTTTCTTCTGCATACTGCCAACTGAAGGCTGCAAACTATTTACATTACAGATTAGCGCCTTCTTCCGCCACCACCACCGCCTCTGCTTCCGCCACCGCCTCTGCTTCGGCCTCCACCACTCCTGCTACGGCTGCTACGGCTGCTACTGCTGCGCTTGGCGCTGCTTCGCTTGGCGCTGCTGCGGTTTCTGCTGCTGGTCGATGCGCGTCTGTTGCCGCTTGAGCGCGTTTTATGAGAACGGTTGAGATTGCTCCTGGTTGAACCGCTGCTTTTCCTGTTCTTGCTGGAAGCATACTTTTTGGAACTCGTTTTACGCTTAGCCGGTTTTGCTTTAGCGGTGCTTTTCTTTGTCTGTTTGCGCGCCGCCGTTTTTGGCTTGGCTGCTTTCGACCTCTGCTGCTGTTTAGCCGGTCTCTTTGCCGCCCCTCCTTTGCGGTCTTTTACAGCAGCCTTGCTCCCTTTGCGGTCCTTGACTCCTGCGCCTGCCTTACGATCTTTCACAGCAGCCTTTCCTGCTTTACGATCCTTGGTTCCCGCAGCAGCTTTGCGATCTCTCATCGCCGCCTTATCGCCTTTGCGATCCCTGCCACCTGCGCCAGCTTTACGATCTCTCATTGCAGCCTTATCGCCTTTGCGATCCCTGCCAGCTGCGCCAGCTTTACGGTCTCTCATTGCAGCCTTATCGCCCTTGCGGTCCTTCAAGCCGCCGGCTCCTGCTTCACGACTTTTAACCGCTTTTCTATCTTTCGCATCAAGTTTGCCGACCTTCTGCTTTTTCCAGCCATCTTTGCCGCTATGCTTTGACCAGTTGCCATCACCATCGCGCCTGTGGACGCTGCCATTTTTTCCAACGAAGAGATTATCCTTGCCTTTGACAACCTTGAAACCCTGACCGGTATGCTTGTTATAGCCGCCAAGAACACCCCTTCCACCTGACCCCTTTACACCGGCGATGGTTTTTCCTCCGCGTGAAACATGCCCTGCCCTGGCCCACTTGTCGCCATTTCTGGCAACCGTCTTGCCCCAGGAGCCATACGGTGTGCGAACTCTCTTCTGCGAGAAGCCGCGCTTGGTGCGCGGATTATAGGAGGAGCGGGCAAAGGCGCTTCCATGAGGGCCTCTGGCATAGCCGCCGCGGTAGTAACGCCCTGTGCGGGGGTTGTACCCCGCTCTGCCGCTTATGCCGCCATAGGGGCCGTAGAGACGAGGCCTTGCTCCTCTGTAATAACCGTGCCCATAGCGGTAGCGCATGCCGCAGCCATATCCGTAGTAACTGGGGCGGTAGCGATAATAGCCGTAATTCCCCCAGGAACTCCCGGCCCACAGACCCAGGCCAAACATCAGCACACCGGTTGCCGCCACGTAGCTGCCGGAGTAACCGGAGGTATACCCCACTACCACATTATCCGGCGTGGAGTCATAGACGCGTACATAGGTGGCGTTGTATTTGGGGCTCTCTTCCGGGATGGAGTAGATTGCATCGTCCACCTCTGTCGCTACCGCCCAGGGCCCCATTGGCTCACTGGCGACAAACCACACGCCATCGACAAGTGCGTAGTAGAGGCCGGAAACCAGAAAGACATCATTGGGCGAATTGAGGGCATAGGAGACTGACGGACTGGTGCCCTTGATCTCCTCGAATTGCGGCTCACCCTCGTAGAAAATTTCAGCGGTTGTATCCTTGCGGCTCACTGTCGCTTTTTGTGGAACCGATGCCAGAAGGACTGCGGCTTCAGCATCCGGAGTGCCGGGCACTGAAGTCAGCACATCGGCCAACTTGTGGTCTTCCGGTATATTTGCAAACTCCTCCGGAAGATCCGCCGACGCCGCACTCCACGGCCCTTCCAGGGACTCTGACCTAAACCAGCGGCCGGCTGTCAAAAAATAGAATTCTTT
>JAUVEG010000009.1 GCA_030594925.1 Gammaproteobacteria bacterium | reverse complement strand
AACCGAAAAATGAATCCCGGCAGGGTCAACGATTTGACGCGAATTGTTAACAGATAATTACTGCAGGAGGATTAGACTCTACGCATGTTAATTCTCCACAGGAGTTTTCAGAGATGAAATATCTGAAAAGCACAGAATCATGAGCATACTGATAGAGCAGACAGAAGAGGAATTGCGTGCAGAAATCAATTTCTGGAATAAATTTGTAGCCGAGTGGCAGGAGGTCAGAGATGAGCCGGTGCATCCACGCGCCTTTGAGGCGCTGGATCGTGCAGAATCAAGACTGGAGCATGTATTAACGGATCAAAATCGGCAGGATGAAAACAGAGGTTACTCCACATTGTTGCATTAAAGAGGCAACCTCAAAATTTCTCAATTACCCCGTGCTTTCCTGACCCTGCAGGGCGTAATAAGCGACAGCGCATTGCACCTCAGCATGCGGCGTAATGCGCTGTCGCTTATTACGCCCTACGCCATGATGAATTAATGAGTTCTCCCAAATAGATGCCTTTATCTGTCTGTATCCGTGTTCATCTGTGGTTAAATTTCTTGTAGTTATTTCCGTGTAATCCGCCTGTTCCGTGGTGAAAGATTTTTCCTTCTTCAATCCGCCATCACTGTGCGTTCCGCCGCCCAGGCGCGCAGGTAGTCGATCTTCTCCTTCATCAGCACCGAGAGTGGCCGGGTGTTGCGAACCTCTTCAAGGATGTGTTGCGTCGTCGAGGGCTGCTGCTGTGCAAAGGCGCTGTAGAGTGACGCCACCACTGCCTGCTCGATCTCTGCACCGGAGAATCCATCAGTTGCTTCACTGAGTACCTCCAGATCGATGTTCTCGATCTCCTGATCACGTTTTTGCAGATGGATTCTGAAGATCTCCCTGCGCACATCAGATCGCGGCAGATCAACAAAAAAGATCTCGTCAAAGCGCCCCTTGCGCAGCAGTTCCGGCGGTAAAGCTTCAATATCATTCGCCGTGGCGACCAGAAAAACCCGGCTTTTGCGCTCGGCCATCCATGTCAACAGGGTGCCGAGAATACGCTGCGAAGGCCCGCCTTCATCATCCGTCGAGAGCCCCTTTTCGATCTCGTCGATCCACAGCACGCAGGGCTCCATGGTTTCCGCCGTGTGCAGAGCGTCACGCAGGTTGCGCTCTGTCTCCCCATAATACTTGTTATAGAGCGCTGCAAAATCAAGCCGCAGCAGCGGCAATTGCCAGGCGCCTGCAATTGATTTGGCCGCCAGGCTCTTTCCCGCCCCTTGAACGCCCAGCAGCAGAATGCCTTTGGGTGAGTCCAGCCCGGCGGGCGCCTTATCTGCCAGAAATACGGCGCGCCGCTGCTGCAGCCACTTTTTGAGATGACGCAATCCGGCAACATCACCAAATTTTGCCGTCTCCATCTCAAATGTGAGCACAGCGTCGCTATCCAGCATCCTGTATTTAGACTCGACAAGTTCGTCGATATCATCATCAGCCAGGATGCCGTCATCGTAAATCGCCTGCCGAATCAGTCGACGCGCATCGGAGAGCGTCATGCCAAGCAGATTTTGCGTCATTGCATCGATCACGCTACGGCTCGCCTTGACGCTCCTGCGGTTTCTCTCTCCCCAGGCAGCACTCTCCTGATGGATGATCTCCGCCAACTGCTCCTGAGTCGGCAGTGACAACTCAAAACGCGCCGAAAGCGATTTCAGTTCGGCGGGGATCTCGATCTGCGGGCCGATAAAGACCAGGGTGTGATCGTGATCCGAGTGCTGGGCAACCTCGCGAATCAGCCTGACAGTGAGGGGGTCATCCATCCATGGATGGCTATCGAGAAAAAGATAGAGCCCGGCGGTTGTTGCCTGTGAAATCTGTGCCAGTACATCAGCAAGTTTCTGCGCTTGGCGACGCGCGGGAAAATCACCCTCCAGGCGACTCAATCCAGTGGCGACAGACCAGCGATAGAGTGCTTTGCCGTTGCGCACAGACAAGCGTCTGAATAGCGTAATCACCCGCTCTTCATCAGCAGTCTCAATAAAAACCGTCGAAATCCCGGATTCGATAATCAACTCAAGATCGATGATGTCGCTCATATTTCATTACCAGTTGTCATGATTTCTTATTGTTGGCGATATACAGGGAAAAGTAATTATGGCACGATAAGCCAGCTTGCCAATACCACCAACATCATTATGAGGGAAACAATGACTCGCCCCATTCGCCTGCTTTTCACTGCTGTCATCCTACTGTGGGTGCTGCCGGTCATGGCCGCACCGCGCTATATCAATCCCGAGCCCTTGAGTAAGATCGTCGCAGGCACTGCTGTTGGCGAATTCAAGAGGGATACGCATGTACAACTGCCCGTGATTACCTGGGGTGGTGATATTGCCACCATACTCGCCAATGGCGGCGAGGCGCAGACCCAACCCGGAAGCATCTTCAGCAAGGCAAAACTCAATTACCAACTGGTGCGAGAGGATATCTTCTCCACCCAGGTGAAGAATTACCTCTCGGGCAAATCTCCCTATCTGCGCGGCACTGCCGGCATGATCAACATGGCGGTCGAGGCGTTGTCACAGGATCCCCGCACCAAACCGGTGGTGATCTACCAGATGACCTGGTCGACTGGTGGCGACGCGCTGGTCGTCAAATCAGGCATCAGCTCGGCGAAGAATCTTAAGGGCAAGACCATCGCGTTGCAGGCCTATGGCCCGCATGTCGATTACATGACCAAGATTCTGGGCGATGCCGGCTTGACAGTCAACGATGTTTCGCTGCGCTGGCTGCCGGATCTGACAGGCACCGATAACTCGCCAATGGCGGCATTTCAGCAGGACGATGTCGATGCGGCATTTGTCATCATTCCTGATGCCTTGACGCTGACATCCGGCGGCGCCGTCGGCACCGGCGCCGAAGATTCTGTACGCGGCGCACGGGTTTTGCTCTCCACACGTACCGCCAACCGCATTATCGCCGACGTCTACGCCGTGCGCAGCGACTATCTGCAGTCGCATCGAAAAGAGGTACAGCAGCTTGTACACGCCCTGCTGAAAGCCGGTGAAGAGTTGCAAACTCTGGTTGCAGCCAAAAAATCACGCAGCAGCGACTATCGTGAGTTGATGTCTGCTGCTGCGCTGCTGCTGCTCGATAGCGAAAAAGCAGTTGCCGACGTTGAAGGCCTCTATGCTGACTGTGAATTTTCCGGCTGGCAGGGCAATGTCAACTTCTTCGAAAGTCCAACATTTCCCCGCTCCCTGGCGCGCTTGACCAGTGAGATACAGCCCGCCTTCATCTCACTGGGACTCATTGGGAGTCAGATTCCACTACAGAGCGCCGGCTGGGATTATGCGCAACTGCGTGACGGCCTGAGTCTGAACGGCTCAATATCCGGGCCACGATTCAATCAGGAGGAGGTTGCCGTTGTAGTCGCCCAGAAGCAGAGGCAGGGGACACTGAACGAGGGGGAGCTGTTCTCATTCGACATCTTTTTCCAGCCTAATCAGAACAGTTTTTCTGTCGACCTCTATCAGGACGCCTTCAAAAAGGTGGTTGAGTATGCATCAACCTACGGGGGCGCCCTGATCACTGTCGAGGGACATAGCGACCCGCTGGGGTATCTGCGCAAAAAGAAGAGTGGCGAGAGCCCACTGGTGCTTGGGCGCATCAAACAGTCCGCCAAAAACCTCAGTCTGTCACGTTCGGTTGCAGTACGGGACAGCGTCATCAGCTACGCGCTGAACAACGGCATCACGCTGGATCAAAGTCAGTTTGCAGTTATCGGTCACGGCATCTCCAAACCCAAAAACGGGATTTGCGGCAGTCAACCCTGCGCGCCAAAAACCGAAAAGGCGTGGCGCGACAACATGCGCGTTGAATTCCGCATTCTCCAGATTGAGGCTGAATCATCAGTCTTCAATCCACTTTAGGAGCCTGTCAGAAAATGAATAACCTACTGCGGAAAAGCCATTTTGGCCAGATTTCCCGATCATTTTCGTTAAATAGGGCAGGCTATTCGCCTCAAATGCTAGAAAAATCTGACTCAAAATGGCATTCCCTCGTTACGGTCCTCATTCTCAGACAGGCTCCTCAGGAGAACAGAGTCTCATGACGCGCTTCAACAAGAGAAAAATGACACCCTCTCCCCGCAGGAAGATTTCTCTTTTTATGCGGCTCCTTCCTGTCATCATCGCGATCTCCATTCTGTGGAGTTTTTGGACAGAACCGGATGAAGAGAGCACTCCCGAACCTCCCAGAATGGTTGCGTATGGAGAGCAGTCATCTCGCAACGACTGGCCACCGGTCACAAACTCCGGCAGCAGTTTCACCGCCTCCAGAGACCTGTTAAAAGTCAACTACTATGTCATTCTCGACGGCTCCGGCAGTATGGAGGAGAGTGAGTGCAGTACAGGCAGAAACAAAATGGCGGATGCCGTCGATGCTCTCTCGACATTCGTCAACTCTGTTCCGCAAGATGCCAACATCGGCGTGTCGGTGTTTAATAACAACAAGATCGTAGAGTTGCTTCCATTGCAGCGTGAAGGAAACGTCAATGCAGCAAAACTCTCACAGATTGTTCCCGGTGGAGCGACTCCATTGCGATCAGCCATCGACAACGCCTATGGCAAAATGGTCTCGCAGGGTAAACGCCAGTTGGGATATGGAGAGTATCATCTGGTGGTGATTACAGACGGCCTTGCCACCGAGGGCGAAGACCCAACTGCTGTGGTGCGTCAGATGCTCTCCGATTCGCCGGTCAATCTCTACACCATTGGTTTCTGCATTGGCGCTGACCACAGCCTAAATCAGCCGGGATTCAGCACCTACAGGGCTGCTGACAACCTCGAGGCGTTGAAGCAGGGTCTCAGTGAAGTGCTTGCCGAAGCACCCTCCTTCACACTCGACAGTTTCCAGGAACCTCCAACAAAACAGTAGCTGAACCAGTCATCCTTAAGTGACCAATATTTTTAAAATAAATCAAACTTCAATTATGACTCTCGCCAAGACGCAAAGACCGCAAAGGTTTTTCTTGGCGAGCTTTGCGCCTTCGCGAGAGAAAATAATCTTTTTCATGCTCCTTCAGTCTGAGACTTGGTCTCGCTAGTTTATGAGCTCTCACCTGAAGGGATTTATTGTTGTTCTGATCGTCGGGGTCACTTTGATCCTCGGAGTGCGCTATGCGCTGCCAATCCTGCGCGACAAACTGCAGAGGGACTCATCCGACTCATCTAAAATCAGGGGCGTACTCAATATCGGCACGGATAACTGGATTGGTTATTTCCCGCTATGCTCTCCCGAGATGCACAGGCGCCTGCATGATAACGGTTATACGCTCAACTGTATCGATGACGGGGCAGACTATGCAAAACGCTTCAAGAGGCTGAAAAAAGGCAAACTGCAGTTTGCCGTGGCAACTGTTGACTCGTGGCTTCTGAATGGCAAAAAAGCAAATTATCCGGGCGTCATCGCCAGCGTCATCGATGAATCCAAAGGCGGGGATGCCATGGTGGCGCGCAACAGCGTTGCCGCTGATCTCAACGCTTTGAAGAGCCTCTCTCCCCCTCCCCGCATTGCCTATACCCCGGATTCACCCAGTGAACATCTTCTCAAAGCGGTCAGCTCACATTTTGACCTGCCGTTTTTTCGCAGCAGTGATAATAACTGGCGTCTCAGGAGCGATGGTTCAAGCGAGGCGCTCAAAGCGTTGCTGAAAGGCAAAGTTGATGTGGCCGTGCTGTGGGAGCCCGACGTCTCCCGCGCACTGGCTGAAACAGGCATAATCAAACTCATCGGCAGCGGCGACACGGACAAGCTGATCGTTGATATCCTGCTGGTCGAACGGCGTTTCGCGAACGAACAACCCGAGGCTGTTGAAGCGCTGTTGCAAAGCTATTTCGCCACCCTCAACCACTACCATCTAAATCACCGTGATCTTGTCAGGGACGTTGCCGCGGAGACATCACTGGCAGTCGATCAGATCGAAGCGATGCTGCAGGGCGTTGCATGGGCGACACTGAATGAAAACAGCAGTAACTGGTTCAACGACCGTGGGCAAAACCCGGGAATCATCGATGCCATCAATATATCGATGGATATTCTGCTGCAACATGGAGACTTCGGCAGCAATCCACTCCCTGCCGGTGACCCCTACCGCCTGACGAATCGCCAATTTATCTCCGCACTCTACGCCCGGCACACTGGCATCGAGACGGGAGCAGAGAGAGACCACAACCCCCGGTTTGCGCCATTAAGTGACCAGCAGTGGAAGCAACTCAAGGCTGTCGGCACCCTCAAGGTGGAACCGGTCAACTTTCGCCGCAGCACGGCTCATCTCGATGATGAAGGCAGGAGTGTCATTCGGAAGATTGCCGGCAATCTGAAGCGTTATCCCAACTTCCGCGTCCTCATCGAAGGGCATACCGGCATCAAAGGTGATACCTCTGCCAACCTGTCACTCTCTGCCGCCAGGGCCGGGGCTGTGATGCAGCAGCTGATCTCAACCTACCAGGTTAATCCGCAGCGCCTGCGTGCTGTCGGCTATGGATCCTCCCGGCCATTGAAACGTCAACAGGGTGAATCGGCCAGAAGCTACGGCTATCGCCTGCCCCGTGTCGAGATCACGCTGCTGTCGGAGGCCTATTGACCATGCCGGGGCTATATCAGCAGAAAAGGCGCAGCAAGCCGGATCTCTCCCCCGCTGCCATCTCGAAAGAGGTGACTAAAAAGACCATCCAGAAACCCTATGTGCTCTATCCACTGGCGGCTGGACTGCTCGGGGGACTGGCTGCTGTTGTACTGGAACCCTCCGCATACCTCGTCATTCCAGCGATTATTGGTGCACTGGCCGGCGCCGGCGCCTGGATTTATGATATGACTTTGCGCCGACAATTCCATGCCGGAGAGTACCTGAAGAAGATTCATGCCATTCTCGAGTCTGACAGAAAAGATTCGCTGAGGCACCTCGAACTGGCACTGCAGGATGTCGAAGCAGAGGCTGAGCTCAACCAGCTACAGCGCCTGCAGGCAAAATATGACACCTTTGAAGAGCTGCTCAGGCGCAAACTCAATCCCGGTGAGTTGAGCTTCAACCGCTACCTGAGCATGGCCGAACAGGTTTTTCTTGCCGCACTTGACAATCTGAAACAGATTGCGGATATAAAAAAGAGCATTACCGCCATTGATGAAAAGCATATCCGCAGCCGCATCGACAAGCTGGGCAATGCTGCATCAGCTTCAGCCTCTGTGAATCAGGAGAGAGAGGCATTGACGCAGCGCCTGCAACTCCTGCAGCATCAACGTGATAAGATTCAGACGCTTATAACCAGAAATGAAGCAGCCATGACCAAAATGGATGAAGTGATGGCCGCCGTTGCTGAAATGAATACTGCCAATCGTCGCGCCACCATGGATATGGAGGATGCCATGATGGAACTGGAAAGACTGGCGCAACGCAGTGCGGACTACTCTAAACATTGAAACACAATAAACCACATAGAATGTGCTGAGCTTGCGAAGCGCATCTATTGCGATTGATGATGCGCTTCGTTCCTCAGCACATGCTATGCGAATAACATTACCTCGCAACAAGCTACAAATTATTACCAAACAGAGATAACCGATGTCACAAAAGAACCAGGAAAGTCAACTCATCTTCGCTGACAGGAAAAAACTGCGCGAGGATCTCCATCTCGTTGAACCGCTGGAGATTCATGCAACGGCAACGACTGACCCTGAACTGGATCAACAGGCTGAAGATGTGGTTGCGCGTATTCTCAAAACAGATATCAACAATGCCAGCGAGCACAAGAAGACAACTGCCGCCATCGAACAGATCGGAAATACTCTGCAAAGAGAGGCGGCCAGACGCAGCGCCATGCTCAAACAACCGCTGACCAGGCTGATGGCCGACAGTGAGGAGGGCGGCGAGGTCGCTAAATCACTGATTGATCTCAAACTACAGGTGGAAGAGCTTGATCCGACCGGCGTCAACCTGGAGTCTGGATGGGCAACACGCCTGCTGGGCTATTTACCGGGTGTCGGCACACCCATCAAGCGCTATTTCTCCCGTTTTGAAAATGCATCAACCAGTATCGATGCCATTATCAACTCGCTCGAAACAGGACGGGAGCAGCTCAAGCGAGACAACATCACCCTCACGGATGACCAGGCGGCAATGCGCGCCCTGACGCTGAAACTGGAAAAAACAGTCAAGCTGGGGCAGCTGATCGATCAGCGTCTGCAGAGCAAGCTGGAGAACGACATTCTGGCCGACAGCCAGCAATACAAATTCATTGCAGAAGAGCTGCTGTTTCCGTTGCGCCAGCGTATCCAGGATCTTCAGCAGCAACTGCTGGTCAACCAGCAGGGCTATCTGACCACAGAGATGATCATCCGCAACAACAAGGAGTTGATCCGCGGCGTCAACCGGGCGCTCAATACTACTGTCAGCGCACTACAAGTCGCAGTTACCCTGGCTGTCGCCCTGGCAAACCAGAGAATCGTTCTGGAGAAGGTTCAGGCGATCAACAAGACCACCGAGAACCTGATTGCAGGCACGGCATCACGGCTGCGCACCCAGGGGGCTGCAATTCAAAAACAGGCGTCCAGCAGCCAGCTGGATATCAATCTGCTCAAACAGGCATTTTCCGACATCCGCATCGCACTGGATGATATCGACGCCTATCGTCAGCAGGCATTGCCGCAGATGGCTGAAAATATCCTCGAGATGGATCGCATGGCGGCTGAAGCTGAACAACAGATTCACAAGGTTGAACATGCCGAGGAGGTCAGCAGTGATTTTCCGCTGGAGATTACCGATTGATCGGGCAATTCATAGTAGAACATGGGATCAAACCCAACTAACAAAATTATTCACAGATGCACACAGATAAACACAGATTTAGAGATAAAAGATTATCTGTGGAACCTCTTGCAAAACCCCAATAAGTTGTCATTTTTACTGAAAGGAGAAATCTTGACGCATTGATAAATGAGATCTTTCACATTCGTTCGAGATGACAAAGTTCACTATTTACGAGTATTGCAAGTAGCTCTGAAGACGCAGAAAAAATAATCATTCCGTGTTGTCCGTGTGTTCCGTGGTAAAAACCCTCTCATTTATTTTATGCATTAAATATAACCATGATCGAGAAAAACAGTTATCAGCCACCGCTTATTTTTGGCATTCATGCTAAGCCGGGGCCAAAACTGCGTCTGCTGTTGATCGCCCTGCCCTTTGTCATCCTGCTGATCTCCTATTTTACGGCTTCGCATTTTCGCCATCAGGAGAACCCCAGGGACAAGCTGCTGCCAACAATGTCACAGATGGTTGACGCCGTCGAACGCATGGCATTCCATGAGGATGCACGTACCGGCAGATACCTCATGGCTGAAGACACCCTCAGCAGCTTGAGGCGACTGTTTGCAGGCGTATTGCTGGCGGCCATTGCGGGATTGTTTACAGGCGTGGTGCTCGGGCTGTTCCCAGGCTTCAGTATCATGCTCAACCCATTTCTGACCTTTATTGCCATGATCCCGCCGCTGGCGATACTTCCAATTCTGTTCATCGCAGCCGGCATCGGCGAAGCTGCAAAGATCACCCTGATCTTTATCGGCATCTTTCCGATCATCGCCAGGGACACCCGCCTCGCCGTGCTGAAACTACCCGGCGAACAGATCACCAAGGCGCTGACGCTGGGCGCTTCCCAGCTGCAAATCGCATGGCGCATTACCCTGCCCCAGGTTCTGCCACGGCTGCTCGATACCATACGTCTGTCGCTGGGCGCCGCATGGCTGTTTCTGATCGCTGCAGAGGCGATTGCCGCCGACAGCGGACTTGGCTATCGCATTTTTCTGGTGCGCCGTTATCTGGCAATGGATGTCATTATCCCCTATGTCTTATGGATTACACTGCTGGGCTTTCTCATGGACCTGGGCCTCAGACATGTGGTCAAATTCGCTTTTCCCTGGTATCAAGGAGCAAGAGAGTGAGCGGCAAGAACGGTTTTCTGCATATCGAGGATATCTACAAGGCCTATGGTGACAAGCTGGTGCTCGATAATATCGACCTGTCGGTCAAGCACGGGGAGCTTTGCACCCTGGTCGGTCCCAGTGGCTGTGGAAAGTCGACTCTGTTGCGGCTGATTGTCGGCGCCGAGTTCCCGACTGCCGGTCGCATCACTCTGGACAATGAGGTCATAGGCATACCTGACAGGCATCGCGGCATCGTATTTCAACGCTACTCCCTGTTTCCCCACCTCAGTGTCATCGACAATGTCAGCCTTGGCATCAGGCTGGAAAAATCACTCGGACGCAAGACAATTAATGACGAAGCGATGGAATATCTGCGCCGCGTCCGCCTGCAGCAGCATGCTGACAAATATCCCCATCAGCTCTCCGGCGGCATGCAGCAGCGTGTTGCAATCGCCCAGGCGCTGATCATGCAGCCGAAGATCCTGTTGATGGACGAACCTTTCGGTGCGCTTGACCCCGACACTCGTGAGGAAATGCAGCTGTTTCTGCTTGAACTGTGGGAACAACAGCAGATGACTGTCTTCTTCATCACCCATGACCTGGAAGAGGCGGCTTTTCTTGGTTCACGGCTGTTGGTGCTGTCGCAATACTACAGCGATGACCGTGGTGAAAAACATCCCGGCAGGGGTGCGAAGATTGTCGCTGACCACCAGCTTGCGCACAAGGTATCAGCCACCGGGGTCAAACACTCAGCGGAATTTTCTGCATTGATCAAGCAGATCAGGGAGGCGGGTTTCAATCCGGAGTATCTGCAGCATGCGCGCGATTTCAACCTCAAGCACCCGCATGCCTTTCAGACGCTGACCAGTGATGAGTTGAAATAGGACAGCACTGAACATCAGTTCATCCCTGCATGATCGACGGCTATCTCACCCTCTTTTTCAGCGCACTGGGCGCAGCAACCATCCTGCCATTCTCATCAGAAGCAGTGCTGCTTACCCTGCTGCATAGCAAAGAGTATGACCCCTTCCTGCTAATCGCCACTGCTTCCGCAGGAAATATCTCCGGCTCCGTCATCAACTGGATACTGGGATTCAACCTGCTGAAGTTGAAACAGCGGTCCTGGTTTCCATTCAGTGAAAAAAGCGTTGAACGCGCCTCACAGCAGTTTCGTCACTATGGGGTGTTGTCACTGCTGCTTGCCTGGGTTCCAATCATCGGAGACCCGTTGACATTGATCGCGGGATTTTTCAAAACGCCATTTTTGCTGTTTCTGCTACTGGTCTCTATCGGCAAGATTGGTAGATACGTCATTTTTACTGCTTTATTTCAATGAATTCAATTGGTTGGTATTTTGACAGAAGCTCTCTTTCACCTTCTTGCCCCCAGCTACTCACCCCGGGTTGCGCCACAAGTGAACCGGGAGACACCCCTCTACCTCATTGTGGACATGTAATCCTCCGAGCAAGGGGAGTAGTATGAATACTTTACGTCCGCTGATTTGCCCATATTGCAGAGCGGAGCCACACAGGCTGAATTCACTGCTAAATACTGGAGAGCAACATATCCCTCGAGAAGTCTATCGCTGCCCCTGTCGCAGTCAGAAACCCAGCAGCACCCACCATCCGGCATGACGGTTATCACTGGCATATCCTGGCCTGCGGCATCACCAAAGAGCCAAAGACCTTGGTCCACCTGGCATCCACCAGCCAGGGAACTCACACTGAGAACGGCTGGTATCCCCGTCAAACAACCGATTGGATCGACACCGCCAAGCTGCGTGAAGCGGGGGTGCTCAATGTTGCGCTGAAAGCAGAGAAGGTCAGCGTGAACACCTGGTCAATGGTCGAGGCGTTCAAGAAAGTTGATGGAGCGGGATCATTGTTCCTCACCCGCGACCAGGTGCAGCGCCTACTCGATGCAACTGATGGAGAGATCCACAACCTGATCCGCGCCGGCGTGTTGACTGGCAGTCGCCTGTGAGAGTTGGTCGCTGCGAAGGTCGGGGGTCTGGATGTCGACCGGGGCATCCTGCATGTCTCCGGGAAGACGGGCCCGAGGGATGTTGTGCTATCCACCAGCGCCCTGAACACCTTCATCAACCTTGCCGGTAAAAGGCACCAGGATGACGCCCTGCTGCCAGCACCCGGCCTTGGTCACTGGAAGTCAGGCCAACATAGCAGACCTTTCGCCCAGGCTGTCAGGCGGGCGGGTTTACCGGCGGAGACAGTCTATTATTCTCTTCGGCATCACACGGCATCGATGCTGATCAAGTCCGGGATCAACCTGCTCGACGTCTCTGCCAACCTGGGGACCGGCGTCGACATGTTGAGCAAGACCTACTACCAGTTCCTGCCAACGGGCATGAAGTCACAGCTGGATGCAGTGGACTTGGGATAACCCAATTGAAGCACAGGGAGGTGCGTTAAATACATCGCAGTAATACGGGTCGATTTAACCAAGATTGAAGGCACCCGGGCAATGTCGCTGAAGCCTTCTAAAACTGGAGAACAATATGGCACCACCACTCACACGAAGAGAGTTCCTGCAGGCGCTGGTGATTGCACCAGCCGTGCCTATCCTGCCGGCCATCGACCTGCCTGCAGTGGGGCGTGTCTCTCGCTGGCATGGCATAGAGCACAAAACGATCCTGCTGGATGAAAGCTCGATCCTGTTCACCGGGGAGGGCGTCTGGTCCGAGTGGGCGGTCGATCAGGGTGCCTACGACCAACCGCTTGAGGTCTTTGCCCGGTTGACGCAGAAGGAGCGTAACTATCTCCACCTGCGACGCGGAGATGGTTGCATCCGCTACAACGGCAGCTGGGAAAACGGGGGGCTGGATGAACTTGCGAGCCGTATGATTGAGCTGGAGCTGCCGTGGTATCTCAGCGATGACTGGCGGTGGATTGGTGACTGGTTCGACACCGGATGGTTCGGGTTGTGAGGGGCGGCATCGATACACGCCCCCTCGCCAGCTCGATTGGTTGGATCCACCGGGTGGTGATGCGAGCCGCTGAGAGTGAAGCCTATAGGATAGAGGCTCGCTGGCGACCCAGGATATGGGACCCTGACCTGGAGGAGGAGAATGAGTGGTTCCGAATCATGCAGGCGCGGGAGTGGGAGGAGTGGACCCAGAATCCCGGGTTCAAGTTCTTCCCGGATTCCCCGTTCTTCTAACGCTGCTCTGGAGGTTAGAATCTGAGTAACAACAAGCCCCTGAAGACAGTGGATTTTCATTGCAGATCATCCATGTGCCACATACATCACTGTGTCACGGATTCAGGGATCTGTGCTCAATAAAGGAGGCGAGGATGCGTAGGCACCAATGAACACATGCACGCGCGTCAACGAGCTAATATGGGGTCCTGGGTGCGGGGTTTTAGGTGAAGAGTTGAATGGCCGGAGTTGCTCCTTATGCATAGTACCCAACTATGTATAGTACATAAACGATCTCTGACTGAGAGCCGCGATTTCATTGGGTTTCAAGTAAAATAGTTCTGCATCAACTTGACATGGTTTTTCCGATGTCTGGAGTGGTGACCCACTCATTTCAGGAGATGATCGACATGAATTCCCATAATCAATCGATATCCTGGCCTCTTGAAAGCCGATTAGCTCCAAACGTCCATGTTTTTACGCATATCCCCTGATTTCCCTATCGATGACTCACCAATGCTGATCCCTCAGGCACTATAATTATGTATAGTTCGCGCTCGGTTCTACCAGGGCTGGATCACGTATGGGGCTTCAACTATGCATAACTGGTAACTA
>JAUVEG010000229.1 GCA_030594925.1 Gammaproteobacteria bacterium | reverse complement strand
CAAAGAGATCGAACCCGGTTTCGCACTCAACCCCGAAGACTACATCACACGCAACTTCCTCTTCGACGACCAGGTCGAGAAGATGATGGACGGCCTGAGAAAGGCAGGGCTCTGACATGATGCCTCATAGATAAAAACACTTCCCCTGATTTTTTGTAACTTCTCAATAACCCCGTGCAGCATACAAGCTTCCCCCTTTGTTAAAGGGGGATTGAGGGGGATTTTATTGAAAATGCACGGAGCTATTGAGATGTTACTAAAAATATGTGTAATATGCTGATTTTATCAGGAAAAAGAGATTGCCGCGCTCCGCTCGCAATGACGGTATTTTATGAGTGAAACAGAAGGCGTTATCAAATTTCAGCTCGATTTCAAGCGGGGTGGGGCGCTTGACTATGCGCAGATAGAGCGCATCGAGCTGTGGCGGCAACGCCTGATGCGCCTGGGCCTCATCGGCCAGGATGATAAGCGTTACGAAGGCCTAGGCTTCGGCAATATCAGCCACCGCGTCAACTATTCGGGAGTTTCGCATGCCTTTGTCATTACCGGCACCCAGACCGGTCAGCTGCAGCAGATGGATGCTGAACACTACGCGCTGGTGACGGATTGCGATCCGCAGCGCAACCGGCTGCAGGCGCAGGGAGCGGTCAAACCCTCATCCGAGGCGATGACGCATGCGGTCATTTATCGCAAGCTGCCGCAAGTAGAAGCTGTGATCCATATTCATAGTCCGGAGCTCTGGCGTCATGCGCAGCAGCTCGGCCTAGCGGTCACCAACCCGGCTGTCGAGTATGGAACACCGCAGATGGCGACAGAGATAGAGCGGCTCATCGATGCCGGACTCCCTCGCGGCCACACCATCAGCATGGGCGGACATGAAGACGGCGTCATTACCTGGGGAGAGTCGCTGCATGCCGCCGGCAATGAGATCCTGATGCTGCTGGGCGAATTGCAAAGCCGGGCGCAATAAACCCCACGCATTGCACCAGCCCATCCCATCGCGGCCAGAAGGCCGCTCCTACATTGGGAAACTGCGCCATATCTGTAGGAGCGGCCTTCTGGCCGCGAGATGTTGATTCAAAACTGCCCTGCAGTGATCGGGTGATTGCTAATCCAGTACATCTCCTGTGCTTTTTGAGCATCTCATTCAGCTAAACTTCAATTATCATCGATCAAGAGAGACATCATGAAAAAACTCCTTCTGTTGACCATCCCGCTGTTGCTGTTCATCACCACCGCCTGTGACAGTGCAACCTCATCGAGTAGCAAGGCGTCTGCCGGCGCCGCATCGCTCTATACCAATATCAGCAATGGCGAATTGGCGAAGTTGCTTGAAGACAGGATCACGCTGGTTGATATCCGCCGTCCTGAAGAGTGGAAGCAGACGGGTGTCGTGGCGGGAAGCAACATGATTACGCTGTTTGATTCCAGGGGAAGGGTCAATCCGGATTTTGTCTCTGAATTGCAGAAGGTCTCCTCTTCCGATAAGCCGGTGATCCTGATCTGTCGCACCGGCAACCGCACCCGCGCAGCGTCAACCATGTTGGTCAAACAGCTTGGTTACAAGGATGTCTACAATGTCACCCGCGGCATCACCGGGTGGATTGCCGACAAGCGGCAAGTCACCAGGCTGTAAAGTGGAAAACGGGGCACTGGTTTTCGCTCGAGCCTTATTTTATGTGATTGATGGTGTCCATGCTTTGGTGGGGAATGCCGATAATATCGATGCCTTCATCTGAAATGGTATAGAAAACCAGATGCATCCCTTCAGGAAAGCAGTAGTAACCGCTCTTGATGTCGTCACGCTGCTTGCCGATAAAAGGATTTTCTGCAAGCCAGGAGAGTCTGGTGAAGAGCTGGTTCAGGTAGTTGTCCGCCTGTTCGAGTCCCCATCTGTCATAGGTATAAAGCCAGATCTCTTCCAGGTCTGCCCGGGCTGCGAACCTTATTGAGTAGCCCGCACTCATTTAACATGTTTTTTGTGAAGAGTGGCGAGGAAGAGTTTGCGATCAAAATTATCGACGATGGGGCTCTCCTCACCGGCCTGCAGCTTCGCTCTAAGCAGTTGTAGTTTGGTTTCATCCTCTTCCAGTTTGCGGAGCCCTGCCCGAACAACTTCACTGACAGACTGAAAACGGCCTTGTGCGATTTTCTCTGAAATAAAAGCATCGAAATGCTGGCCGAGCGTTACGGATGTATTTCTTGCCATGGGAATTGCCTCATCAATTGTATTAAATATTAATACAGCTGATGAGGTCGTGCAAGGCCTCTCTAAATCCACTCCCGTGGATGCAGATACTTCTCGTAGAGTTCAGCCTCCGGCGATCCCTTCCCGGGACTCCAGTCATAGCGCCATTTGACCAGCGGCGGCAGCGACATCAAAATCGACTCGGTGCGCCCGCCGGTCTGCAGGCCGAAGATGGTGCCGCGGTCATAGACCAGGTTGAACTCCACGTAGCGTCCTCGCCGGTAGAGCTGGAAGTCCCGTTCGCGTTCACCATACGCCATCATTTTACGCCGCTGCACGATGGGCAGATAGGCGGGGATGAAGCTGTTTCCCACGCTCTGCATAAAGGCGAATGATTTTTCAAACCCCGGGGCGTTGAGGTCGTCAAAAAAGAGACCGCCGACGCCTCTGGGTTCATTTCTGTGCTTGAGGAAAAAGTAGTCGTCGCACCACTTCTTGTACTCTGCATAGCGCTTATCGCCGAAGGGGAGGCAGGCATGGCGGGCAGTGGAGTGCCAGTGGATCACATCCTCTTCAAAGGCATAGTAGGGCGTCAGGTCATAACCACCGCCAAACCACCACAGCGGCTCCCCGCCCTCTTTTTCGGCGACAAAAAAGCGCACATTGGCGTGGGATGTCGGCACATAGGGGTTGTGCGGATGAATCACCAGCGAGACGCCCATCGCCTGGAAGCTGCGCCCCGCCAGTTCGGGGCGTTGTGCGGTGGCGGATGCAGGCAAATTCTCTCCGGAGACATGCGAGAAGTTGACCCCGGCTTTCTCAAAGGTCTTGCCCTCTTCGATGACGCGGGAGCGTCCGCCGCCGCCTTCAGGGCGCGTCCAGCTCTCCTCGATGAAACCTTCGCCGCCATCCTCCCGTGCAAGGGCATCACAGATAGTATCTTGCAGTTTAAGCAGGTAGGTCTTTACGGCCTCGATATCGATTTCCACGGCTTATCCTCTGATTGAGTTGTCTCTCAATAACTCCGTGCAAGCAGATCGTGTTGAGGTATATCTGATCTCTTTCGTGGCCGGAAGACCACTCCTACGTCTGGAATTGATACTTTTCTGTAGGAGCGGTCTTCCGACCGCGAATTGCACGGGCTTTTGAGATGTTACCTGATGATTTTTCCGCTGACTGCATCCCGGATAGTGGTTGGTTTGTGTGATGTTCCTCTCTTTCCATGTAGAACCAGATCAATCTGCTTGCCAAGCTGTTGTTGCACCTGAAG
>JAUVEG010000262.1 GCA_030594925.1 Gammaproteobacteria bacterium | reverse complement strand
CGCTGGCTGTTTCAGCACGATATTGCCGCCAGGGGATATGTGCGTGACTCCACTGAGAATCGCAGGGTTTCCGGGAGAGGCCTGACGCCGTTGGTGCTGCGCCAGGCTCTGCGCCAACGGATTGCAGATCATGCACCTGTTTCACCGGCAAGAGCGGTGTTGAATGCGTTGTTGATCGGTGATCGCAGCGGCCTCAGCGACACTGAGTGGCAGTTGTTTCGCGCCACCGGAACCAGTCATCTGATCGCCATCTCCGGGCTGCATATTGGCCTGGTCGCGTTCATGGCGTGGATGCTGGTCGAGTTCCTGTGGCGTCAAGCCGGGCGTTTGCCGCTGCTGCTTCCGTCACCCATTGCAGCGGCCTGGGCAGCCCTGTTTGCAGCTGCAGCCTATGCGATGCTGGCGGGTTTTTCCATTCCGACGCAGCGCGCCCTGCTGATGACAGCGGTATTTTCATGCGCAATCATCCTCAGGCGCAACAGCAATTCGCTGGATGGCGTTGCACTGGCGCTGCTGCTGGTGCTGATGATCGACCCCCGCTCGGTGCTCTCTGCCGGGTTCTGGCTCTCCTTCATGGCGGTGACCGTGATTCTGTTGCTGATCAGACGCTATCCGCAGTGGGGCCGCTGGAAGATGTGGATTGCGATTCAAACGGGCCTGTTCGTGGCGTTGATCCCACTGCTGGCTTTTTGGGATTTTCCGGCATCGCCGATAGGACCTCTGGTCAACCTGATTGCCGTTCCCTGGTTCTCGTTTGTGATCGTGCCCGCAGTGTTGATCACGGCTATGTTGCTGGCGGTCTCCTTCCCGGGAGCTGAAATGCTGCTGTCGGTAGTACTGAAATGCATTGCTGCAACACTGGATGCGATGGAGATGACTGCTCAGCAGAGTGCTCTCATCAATCTCTCTACTCCTGTATGGTGGATGGCGCTGCTGGCGGGAATCGGTGCATTGCTGCTGTTGCTGGGGCGCCGCTGGTACTGGAGAGCAGCAGGTATGCCGTTGTCACTGCTGCTGTTGTGGCCGCAATCAACCAGCGTTGATAATCTGGCCGTGACTGTGCTCGATGTCGGACAGGGGCAGTCTGTAGTGATCGAGACCCGCAGCCATACCCTGGTGTATGACCTCGGGCCGATCTTCCCGAGTGGTTTCAACACGGCTGAAGCGGTTGTGATTCCCTATCTGCGCAGTCGTGCCCGCCAGCGTATCGACATGCTTGTATTAAGCCACGACGACAATGACCACACCGGTGGCGTATTGCAATTTGTCGAGCGCATAGATGTAGACAGCAGCGTGTTCGGGCAGGAGATGCCGCGGTTTGGAATCCCCCATAGATCCTGTCACGATGTCGAGCCGTGGCGCTGGGATGGCGTCTCTTTTCGTTTTCTGAAAGCGCCGCTGGAGCCAGTCAACGACAACGATGCATCCTGTATTCTGCTGCTGGAGCATCCAGGCGGCCGCATGCTGATTACAGGTGATGTCACCAGGCGCATCGAGCAGTCGCTGCTGAAGCAGTATGGCGATGAGCTGCGCGCCGATGTGATCACCACACCCCATCACGGTAGCCGCACCTCCTCATCACCCGCTTTTGTCAGGCGGGTGGGGGCAAAAAACAGTATCGTCTCCGCCGGCTGGAAAAGCCGCTACGGCCTGCCAAAAGCTGATGTCATACAGCGCTGGAAGAAGAGTGGCGCACAGATCGACAATACAGCAGCAACCGGTGCGCTGCTCATGGAGTGGGATAGAGACGGACGGCGATTCCTGCACAGGTATCGTGACGATGCGCGCAGTTTCTGGAATCGATAGCGTAGGATTGAGCGAAAAATTAACCACAGATGCACACAGATAAACACAGATATTAAGGCATTCTTCATTTTCCAGTTTGTCATCTCGACGTAGGAGAGATCTTAGTGCTCTATGTCACAGGATTCCTCGTCGTTCGCCTACGTCATACATGGATGTATAAGTGTCGCCAGAGGCAGGCCGTTCCTGCGCATCCTGCACTCACGGCATTTGCACCTCCATGTACGGCAGACGCGGAAGCTTCGTACCTCACTTCCCTCGGAATGACACGTAAAGTTGTAAAGTATTTTTGATGATTTTGAAGGGTGCCGATATTATTACATCTCTTCATCTGTGTGCATCTGTGGTTCAAATTGTTTCAATAACTGCGGATTACCTGAAATCACCCCACAGCATCTGCACCGCTGCAATCGCGGCCAGCGGCGCTGTTTCGGTGCGCAATACCCTTGGACCCAGCCGCACCGGGATAAAGTCATGTTGTGATAACTGCACGATCTCACTATTGCTCAAGCCTCCCTCGGGCCCGCAAACAAGATGCAGAGTCATCTCTGCTGCAGGGGCGGGGAGGGATGCCAGGGTGTTATCAGCCTGCGGATCAAGCACAATCCCGTAGCTGACCTGCTGCTGCGACCATGCATCGAGCGTGACGGTCGGATGCAGCAGCGGCAATCGGCAGCGGCCGCTTTGTTCACAGGCGGAGATGATCACCTGTTGCCAGTGCTGCTGTTTTTGCTGCAACCGCTTCTCCGGGAGTTTGACGGCAGTGTGTTCTGTTACCAGTGGTGTGATGACAGAAACGCCCAGTTCCACCGCTTTCTGCATGGCAAAGTCCATGCGCTGTCCTTTCGAGAGCGGCAGGCCGAGATGGATGTCGAGTGGCGGGTCGGCTTCGAGGGAAGATTGAGCAGTAATCCTGACGACCGTTTGCCGTTTTGAGATCTCCTGGATACCAGCCGTGTAGAAATGACCATCGCCATTGAAGAGCTCGATGCGGTCATCGATACGACAGCGCAACACTCTTGTCAGGTGGTGCGTCGCGCCGGCATCGAGTGTGATCTCAGTGTCGCACTGAAGAGGGATATCCTGGTAGATACGGTTGTACTTCATCAGAATTTTTCAATAAAAGCATATCGCGGTCAGATGACCGCTCCTACGTCTGGAAATTGCACATACCGTAGGAGTGGTCATCTGACCACGAAGGCGATCAGGAGATATTCAGGTTTTTCCACAAGCGCATTGTCGGAGCGACCTGGTTCATCGAGTAGAAGTGCAGTCCCGGAGCGCCCTCGTCGAGCAGGCGCTGGCACATGGATGTAACCACCTCTTCACCAAAGGCGCGCAGGCTTTCCAGATCATCGCCGTAGGCTTGCAGC
>JAUVEG010000037.1 GCA_030594925.1 Gammaproteobacteria bacterium | reverse complement strand
CGTCAAATACCTGGCGCAGGGCACCATCTATCCCGATGTCATCGAGTCGGCCGGCGCCAAATCCGGCAAGGCGCATGTCATCAAGTCGCACCATAATGTGGGCGGACTGCCCGACTACATGAAACTGCTGCTGGTGGAGCCGCTGCGGGAACTCTTCAAGGATGAGGTGCGCCGCATCGGCGTCGAGCTGGGTCTGCCCTCCGAGATGGTCTATCGCCACCCCTTTCCCGGGCCGGGACTAGGCGTGCGCATTCTTGGTGAAGTCAAAAAGGAGTATGCCGACCTGCTGCGCCAGGCGGATCATATCTACATCGAAGAGCTCTATCGGCATGATCTCTATGACGAAGTCAGCCAGGCATTTGCCGTGTTTCTTCCGGTAAAATCCGTAGGCGTCGTCGGTGATGCGCGTCGTTACGAATATGTGGTGACGCTGCGGGCAGTGACGACGGTTGATTTCATGACCGCGCACTTCGCGCATCTGCCCTATGATTTCCTGGAGACTGTGTCGCGGCGTATCATCAACGAGGTGACAGGGATCTCGCGCGTCGCCTATGATATATCGAGCAAGCCGCCGGCGACCATCGAGTGGGAGTAGTTGTTTGAAAAAGTGGTGCCCTCGACAGGATTCGAACCTGTGACCTATCGCTTAGGAGGCGATCGCTCTATCCAGCTGAGCTACGAGGGCGTTGGCGCGGTATAGTAACATTATCTTGTATTTTAGTAACACCTCAATAACACTAGTAATCCTTGAGTGGCCATCATCTCTACAAATGAGTCAAAATTTAAAAATGACTCTCGCAAAGGCGCAAAGTTCGCCAAGAAAAACCTTTGCGGTCTTGGCGTCTTGGCGAGAGAAAATAATCTCTTTCATGCCTCGTCAGTCTGAGACTTGGTCTCGCTAGAAGTAACTCTGGTTACTTGTCTTTGCGAATGCAGCGTGGCAATCTCGTAACATTGAACCAACAATTACAATATTATGTCTGGAAATAGCATTGGAAAACTCTTTTGTGTGACCTCTTTTGGCGAGAGCCATGGGGTTGCGATCGGCTGTATCATCGATGGCTGTCCGCCCGGCATGGAGTTGTCGGAGGCGGATATTCAGCCGGATCTCGATCGTCGCCGTCCCGGAACCAGCCGCCACACGACCCAGCGGCGTGAACCGGACAAGGTGCAGATTCTCTCCGGCGTCTTCGAGGGCAAGACCACCGGCACGCCCATTGGCCTGATCATCCATAACCAGGATCAGCGCTCCAGGGACTACTCGGAGATCGTCGATCGTTTTCGCCCCGGCCATGCCGACTACACCTACCTGCAAAAGTACGGCATTCGCGACCATCGCGGCGGCGGGCGTTCTTCTGCGCGTGAGACGGCCATGCGCGTTGCGGCAGGTGCCGTTGCAAAAAAATATCTCAAGGAGTCCCTGGGCGTCGAGGTGCGTGGCTACCTGTCGCGGCTCGGCCCGTTGAGACCGGATCGCTTCGAGTGGGATCAGGTTTCAAAAAATCCATTCTTCTTTCCCGACGAAGCAAAGATTCCTGAGCTGGAGGCCTATATGGACCGGCTCAGAAAAGAGGGCAATTCGGTTGGCGCAGAGATTACGGTGGTGGCTGACGGCATCCCGCCAGGGCTCGGCGAGCCGATTTTCGACCGCCTGGATGCGGAGATCGCCCACTCCCTGATGAGCATCAATGCGGCCAAAGGGGTGGAGATCGGTGCCGGTTTTGAATCGGTCGAGCAGAAGGGCACAGAGCACCGCGACGAGATGACGCCGCAGGGCTTTCTCTCCAACAATGCCGGCGGCATTCTTGGGGGTATCTCGACCGGGCAGAGTATCATCGCAAAAGTTGCTTTCAAGCCGACATCGAGCATTCGTCTCGGTGGCAAAACGGTGAATGTCAAAGCCGAGGCTGTCGATGTGGTGACCAAGGGACGGCACGACCCCTGTGTCGGCATTCGCGCCACGCCCATCGTGGAGGCGATGCTGGCGATCACCCTGATTGATCACCTGCTGCGACATCGTGCGCAAAATGCAGATGTGATCCCGCCCGTGCCAATCATTCCGGCAGGAGACTAGTAATCCTTGAGTGCATAACATGTTTGCAAATGAGGCAAGTTCTAAAAAAATCTCTCGCCAAGAACGCCAAGATCGCAAAGGTTTTTCTTGGCGGGCTTTGCGTCTTTGCGAGAGAAATCCTCTTTTTCATGCCTGGTCCGTCTGAGACCAGGTCTCGCTAGATTAGATGGTCTTCTCCAGGATGCCGTACTGGCGACTGTCGTCGTTCTATTTTTTCTACTTCGCAGCGCTCGGTGCGCTGGTTCCATTCTGGGCACTCTATCTCAAGTCACTCGGCTTCTCTGCGCTGCAGATCGGCGAGCTGATGGCGATACCGATGGCGACCAAGATCGTTGCCCCCTACCTGTGGGGGTGGCTTGGCGACTCCCTCGGGCAGCGCATGAGGCTGGTGCGCAGCGGCGCATTTCTCTCTTTTTGCACCTTTCTTCTGGTCTTCTGGCTTACCGACTACGCAGGGCTTGCACTCGCCATGGCGCTGTTCAGCTTTTTCTGGAATGCGGTGCTGCCGCAGATCGAAGTGACCACACTGCGCTTTCTCGGAAGCAACACGCCCCTCTACAGCCGCATACGCGTGTGGGGCTCGGTTGGTTTTATGCTGATGGTGGTGGTGCTGGGGTTTATGGTGGATCGCCGGGGAGTAACGATCATCCTGCCTGTGCTTGCGCTGCTCTATGCCGGAATCTGGCTGTCGACACTGGTGATTCCCGAACAGCCACGGCAGGATGAGCATCACTCTACAGCTTCGTTGTCCACAATCTTGCTGCAACCGGCTGTGCTGTCGTTTTTTGCGATCTGCCTGCTGATGCAGTTCAGTCATGGCGCCTACTACACATTCTTTTCGATCTATCTGGAGGGCGAGGGGTATTCCAAGGGGGTGATTGGTCAGTTGTGGGCGCTTGGGGTTGCCGCAGAGGTCGCTCTCTATATATTTATCATGCACAAACTGCTGCTGGCTTTCAGTTCAAAGACCCTGCTGCTATGGTGCCTGTTTCTGGCTGCGCTGCGCTGGAGTCTGGTTGCCCTGTTTAGTGATTATCTGCTGGTGCTGATCTTTTCCCAGCTGCTGCATGCCGCCACCTTCGGCGCTTTTCATGCTGCAGCCATCGATTTTGTGCATCACAATTTTCCGCAGCATCTGCAGGGCAGGGGGCAGGCGCTCTACAGCAGTGTCAGTTTTGGTGTCGGGGGTACGCTCGGCAGTCTCAGCAGTGGTTATCTATGGGATTCAAGCGGCGCTACTACCACATTTCTGATCTTTTCTGCATCTGCTGTACTCGCAATGGGCATCCTTGCTGTCGGCCAGAAGGCAAAGGAGATAGGACATAGGGCTGAGGATTGAGGACTTACCTCTCGCTTCTCCGTTTTCCAAACATCATTGGATTTGCTATACTTCAAGAAGATATGTTGTAAAGAGTTGGGAAACTCGGGGTTTTTTATGCGTCGCAATCATCACGATGTCGTCATCAGTCGTCTCCGGCATTTGACAACAGTATTAAGTGTAGCACTCTGTTGTGCGGCTTTCAGTGCCTCATCACTGCAGGCTGGCTGGGGGGATTCAGAGTATGGTGACATCTTTGCATCCGTATCAAATCCACAACCAGGAAGAGTAGCGAAGCCTGTGACAACTGCCGGAGGGGCTCCGGTCGATGCTCTTGTTGTCCAGCGATACGCTGCACGTGCTGTTGATACTCCAATACCAGGTACTCAGTCCAGACAAATTCGGCGCCACAGCACCACCAAATCTCCCACTACGTCTCTCTATCCGCGAGTCTCTCCACTGGGCAACGGCTCAATGCGCAAAGAGTCGATCAAGAGCGCTCTTGGGCATTACCGCTCTGCATCAAACAAGGAGAAACTCAAGCGTGTCTACAAAGGAAATCGCAATAAAATTACGTGGTCGCGCAGTGACCGTGTCACCAGGGACGCCAATGCAGCGATTCAAATCCTCTCCGAGGCAGACTCACAGGGTCTGAATCCAGCCGAGTATCACGTCGACGAGATACTGCAGGCGCAGCAACAGGGGGATATGACGCTTTTTGACCTGCTGTTAACAGATAATACGTTGCGCTATGTCACTCATCTGCGGGATGGCCAGTATAATTCCCATGATGTTGATCCGCTATGGCTGATCAGTCATGGCGCCAGAGCTGACGTGGTAGCGATCATGGTGAAGGCGCTCAAGTCCAAGAGGGTTGCCCGTCTCATGAATCAGGTAGAGCCGCGGCATGCCGTCTACCGCAGCCTCTCCCGCCACCTCTATGACTATCTCAGTATTGCGCAGTCCGGTGGTTGGCCTTCATTTGCTGTCAGGGGGCGCGCCTTGAAGCCGGGTTCCAGCGGTAGCGATGTAAAAAAGCTGCGCGCCCGTCTGGCGGTAACAGATGGCGCCGATCTCTATGCGCCGCAACCCTCGCGGTTTGATAATAATCTGAAACTGGCCGTCGAGAGCTTCCAGCGGCGTCACGGCTTGAACGCTGACGGCGCGATCGGTGGACGTACGCGCCAGGCGCTGGCTGTTTCGGTTAAAGACAGAATTCGCCAGATTAACGCAGCCATGGAGCGCTGGCGCTGGGTGCCGAACAATCTTGGTAATCGGACTGTTATGGTGAATGTGCCGGCTTTTCGTCTCTATTACAGGGAGAATGGCGTTGATAAATTGACCATGCGAACCATCGTTGGCAAGGCGCCGAAGGCTCTGCAAACACCGACTTTTACGACAAACATGAAATTCATGGTGCTCAATCCTAACTGGAATGTTCCCAATACCATTGTCTCTGAAGAGATGGCGCCTAAGGCACATAAGTATCCGCGGTTTTTCCAGGATAATGGTTATAAAGTGAGCGATGAGGCCGGCAACATCATTGACCCTTCAAGCGTGAATTGGGGGCAGTACAGCAAGAGCAACCCGGCTCCCTACAAGGTGGTGCAGGCAAGAGGCGCCGATGGATCGTTGGGTGTTGTGAAGTTCATTTTTCCAAATCAGTATGGTGTCGCATTGCATGACACCAAGAGCAAACAGCTGTTCAAACAGGAGTTTCGGGCCTACAGTCATGGTTGCGTCAGAGTTGAGAAACCGGTGGAACTGGGAGCGGCTATTCTGGGACATAGAAACTCGCAGCAGTTCAGTTCACTGGTGGAAAGATCCAGTGAAGATGAGCGTATCGATCTGCAGCAGGATATCCCTGTCTACATGCTCTACATGACGGCGTGGGCTGATGCAGATCAGGTTTATTTCTATGAGGATCTCTACCGTCGTGACCGGCGCCTGGTCCAGGCGAAAACCTCCAAGCGAGGGTGAGGCGGGGAGAAGCGCTAAAGTTTGCAGCCGTCAGTTTGCAGCAGGCAGTAAAGCAAGAGAATCTGCTGTTGGCAATGCTGTGATTAGACTCGCGCCAATTGCCAACTTCCATAGTAAAATTCTGCTTTGTTGTGCGTCACCGGTTTTTTCTAATCATATTTTCCAAATAAAATTGTATAGAGTTGGGAAACTCGGGGTTTTTTATGCGTCGTAAATATCATGATGTTGTCAATGGCCGTGGCAGGCATTTAACAACAGCATTGGCATTCGGGCTCTGTTGCGCGCTATTCACTGCTTCACCGCTGCTGGCAGGTTGGGGAGATGGTGAATATGGCGATATTTTTGCTTACCGCCCCAAGCCAAAACCACAGCCAAAGAAGGTTGTTGTGGCCAAGCCGGTTGCTGCTCCTGTTGTTCAGCGGCAGACCCCGGGACACGTCAAACCTAAAGCATCCGGGAATGCACCCAGGCCATATCGCTTTCCGGATGCAACTGAGCCCCTCTATGCGCCAGTCTCCCCGCTGGGCAATAGCCCGATGTACGATGAGTCGGTTGTAACCGCTTTAGCTTTAGAGTATTACCGCGCCGTATCGAAGGGGGCGTGGCTTCAACAGGTGTATGAAGCCAATGGAGGTGAGCCGGTCTGGCATCGCGGAGGAGATATCAGCAGAGACGCCTCTGCGGCGATTCAAATCCTCTCTGAAGCCGATTCGCATGGCTTGAACCCGCACGAATATCACATCGAAGAGATCTTTCAGGCGCAGCAAAATGGAGATCTGACGCTGTTTGATCTGCTATTGACCGATAATGTGTTGCACTACGTCTCTCATCTGCGGGATGGCCAGTATCGTCCCCGTGACGTCGATCCGCGCTGGAAGATGGCTGGCAGCGCCAGGGCGGATCTTGCAACGGGCATGGCGCAGGCTGTCGCTGAGCGGGCTGTTCCCCGCTTTATGCAACAGGCGTCGCCCAGCCACTCTTTTTATAAAAATCTTCGCCGGGATCTCGAAGATTACAACGCTATTGCCAATTCCGGCGGCTGGCCTCCCTTCCCTGCAGAGGGGCGCGGCTTGAAACCTGGAATGAGCGGAGGCGAAGTCATGGCGCTGCGTGTGCGTCTGGCGTCAACCGACGGCGCTGATCTTTCTGTAGCACAGCCTTCGTTTTATGACGATGATTTGAAACTTGCGGTCGAGGGTTTTCAGCGGCGCCATGGATTGAACGATGACGGCGTCATCGGCGCGCGTACGCGACAGGCGCTGGCAGTTCCGGTCAAAGATAGAATTCGCCAGATGATTGCATCCATGGAGCGCTGGCGCTGGCTGCCCGGAAGCCTGGGGCAGAGGCACATTGTTGTCAACATACCGGCTTTTCGTCTCTGGTACAGGGAGAATGGCGAAGACAGGCTGACCATGCGGACTGTTGTTGGCAAGACCAAGGCGAATCATCAAACACCAAGCTTTTCAACAGAGATGAAGTATATGGTGCTGAACCCAAACTGGAATGTTCCAAGTTCCATTGTCTCTGCGGAGATGGCGCCCAAGGCAAGCCGCAATCCCGGATATTTCAAAAAGAAAGGCTACAAGGTGATGGACAGGGCTGGCAATACCGTCGACCCGTACAGTGTCAACTGGGGGCAGTACAGCAGGAGCAATCGCGCCCCTTACCGGGTGGTGGAGTCCAGGGGCGCCGCAGGTGCGCTGGGGACGGTGAAATTTATTTTCCCCAACAAGCACGGCGTCTATCTGCATGATACCCAGAGCAGAAGGTTGTTCAAGAAGGATTTTCGGGCTCACAGTCATGGCTGCGTCAGAATCGAGAAGCCGGCGGAGTTGGGATCGGTTCTCCTGGGTGACAAGAGTCCGGATGAGTTCAGCGCCCTGATCTCAAAATCCGGTCATAACAGGCATATCAATCTGGATCAGAGCCTCCCTGTTTATCTCCTCTATATGACGGCGTGGGCCGATGGCAAGCAGGTCTATTTCTACGATGATCTCTACCGTCGTGACCGACGCCTGGTTCAGGCGAAAACATCCAAGCGAGGGTGAGTACCGAGGACTGAGGGTCGAGGACTGAGTGCTGAGGACAATCTCACAGGTGCTGAACAGTTACCAATTATTCAACAAAATCTGACCTCGCAAGCAGCTTTTTTCTGCATATCTTGATTGGATTTTCAATACTGCAAGGCCTGCTTCATTGAAAATATTCATCGTAATATCCTTGATTTTCATCACTCTGCCTGCTATGGTGTAATACACTTCTTGACAAATATGTAGTAAGTCTATGAGTATCAAACAGAAAAGCCAACCCACCCTCCTTCAGCGTAGAGGATTTTTGATCGGAACGGCAGCAGTGGCTGCGGCAACGGCACTTCCCGCGGTCTACGCAAGATCAAGGAAAAAAGCACGCGGTGTACGCGCGCTTTCGCTGACTAATGTCCACACGGGTGAAACAACCAGGGTTGATTACTGGATCGATGGCCGCTATCAGCCTGAAGCGCTTGCAGAAATCGATGTGATTCTGCGGGATCACCGCGACAATGAAGTCTGCTCCATTGACACCAGGCTCATCGACCTGTTGTACAACGTCAATCAAAAGACAGTTTGCAACTCCGCAAAGTGTTTTGAAATCCTCTCCGGATATCGTTCTCCTAAAACAAATCGCATGCTGCGCAACCGCAGAAGAGGTTCCCGCGTTGCTAAAAACAGTCTGCACATGAAGGGTAAGGCGATCGATATCAAATTACCGGGTGTTGGCAACTCCAATCTCTTTAATGCCGCGACATCGCAGAGAGGCGGTGGTGTTGGTTATTATGGCTCCAGCTTCGTGCATATGGATGTTGGCAAAGTGCGCACGTGGGGAAAAAGGAACCGCTACGGCTGATTGATACCTGCACATTTTTATGAGGGTGAAGCCTCTTTGAAGCCCCGCTCTTCGGTCGGGGCTTTTTTGTGTCTCAAACATAATGATGAGCTGTGTTTTATGGTAGAATTCATTGCTTGATTATCAAGTACCTACCCTCGAAGACGAGGGCGTCAAAACCACCTTTGAAACCACCCAGCCATGACTGAATTCGCCAAGGAAGTTATCCCGATCAATCTCGAAGACGAGATGCAGCAATCCTATCTGGACTATGCAATGAGCGTCATTGTCGGGCGTGCACTGCCTGACGTCAGGGATGGTCTGAAACCCGTTCACCGTCGCGTCCTTTTTGCGATGCATGAACTACGCAATGACTGGAACAAACCCTACAAAAAATCAGCTCGTATCGTCGGTGATGTTATCGGTAAATATCACCCGCATGGCGACACTGCCGTGTATGACACCATCGTGCGTATGGCGCAGCCCTTCTCCCTGCGCTACATGCTCGTGGACGGGCAGGGCAACTTCGGCTCTGTCGATGGTGATTCTCCGGCGGCCATGCGCTATACCGAAATCCGCATGTCGAAAATCGCCCACTCCCTGCTGCAGGATCTTGAAAAGGAGACGGTTGATTTTGTCGCAAACTACGATGGCTCGGAGCACGAGCCTTCCGTATTGCCAACAAGAGTGCCGAATCTGCTGGTGAATGGCTCCTCAGGCATCGCCGTCGGCATGGCGACCAACGTACCGCCGCACAATCTCAGCGAAACCATCAG
>JAUVEG010000049.1 GCA_030594925.1 Gammaproteobacteria bacterium | reverse complement strand
GTCAAATGTGTTGGCGAACAGACCCTTGTCATAAAATGGTCTGCGATAGCAGCGGTCATGGATGTTGTTGCCGTAAAATGCCAGTGGCCGACGCAGGTGATCCAGTTCCGGCAGCTTGCCAAAGGTGAGAAAATGCGCCAGCACCCCGGTGATAACGACCGGAATTGGCGGGCAACCCGGCACATTCACAATCGGCTTGTCTTTGATAATCTCTTCTACTGAGACAGCACCGGTCGGGTTGGGATTGGCATGGGGCAGGCCGCCGTATGCGGCGCAGGTGCCTACAGCAATGATGGCTGCCGCGTGTTCCGCCACCTCCTTGAGCATCTCCAGGTTGCTGATGCCGGCGATGGTGGAGTAGCCGGGATTGCCCAAGGGAATGGAGCCATCAACAACCAGCAGGTATTTGCCTTTGTTCTCCTCCATGGCCGCCTCCCTGGCGGCTTCCGCCGCCTCTCCGGAGGCCGCCTGCAGGGTGTGGTGATAATCCAGCGAGATGTTGTCGAAGATCAGTCCTTCCAGTGTGGGAGCATGGGAGCGGGTCAGTGATTCGGTGCAGCCGGTGCACTCCTGGAAGGAGAGCCAGATGACCGATGGACGCCTGGCGCTCTCCAGCGCTTTGGCGATGGCGGGAACCATCGACGGCGGCAGCGCCATCAATGATGCCGTGGCGGCGCAAAACTTCAGGAAACCGCGCCGGCTAACGCCTTGCTCTCTTAACGCCTGGCCCAGGGATTTGTCGTTATTCATAGTGTCAGATCTCCTCCAGCTTAACTTGCAAAGCCGCCAGCGACTCTTCCATATCAGCGGTCTGTGCTTTCAATATGGCCGGTATACGGGTGATTTCGATAAATTCCCCCATCACTTCCCCGTTATTATTATAGTGGATGATCAGCCACACGCCGGCGTAGCCCGATTCAGTGATTTCGCTCGCACCCAGCGCATCCAGGCGGGCGCTGACCTCTCCCTTTCCCAGAATATCCAGCAGCTGCTGCTGTTCACCCGGCGCCATGGGCAGGCTACGCAGGTCGATGGTGGTGGTTTCGCCGTTATCCAGCAGGTTGCGCAAGGCGTGACGAATTTCATGCAGCAGAGGTGGAATATTGCCGCTGTTATAGCTGCCAATCTCTACTTTCAGGCTGCTATCCATGGAATTCATGCCGCCTCCGGAGATTGCTGGTCCTGGTTATCAGGCTGATGCCAGGCTGCAATGAGGTCGCAGATATGATTTGCTGCAATAGGGATTGCGGAGGATACCGCTGCAGTGGGCTGCTCACCCCAGTCGATGAGATCCGGTTGGATACCGACCAGGGCACGGTTTTCAGGCAGGGTCTCGGTGAGCCTGGCGATATCCAGCAGATCCAGCAGCCCGACTTCGTGTACGCTGCGTTTGGCGACGCCGAGGAAGTGATCCATGCCGGCGCCTGTCATGCATTGCACCGCACCAGGCTGAGCCCCCAGCTGAGCGGCATCCACCACGATGAGGTTATCGGCATCTTCGATCTCGCCTGCAAGGGTGAAACTCAGGGTGCCGCCATCCAGATAGGTGACCCCTGCGAGGGGCGGATGTTGTCGCTGCAGGTAATCGATCACATGAATACCGACGCCTTCGTCAGAAAGCAGGGTATTACCAATGCCGAGTACCAGCGTGCGAGTCATGGTGGGGCAAAAGTCCAAATCAAATGGATGTGCTAAAAAGTATCACACAAAGGCGAGCAACTTACAATTGAGAACAGTCATCAGTCTGCAGTCTGCAGTTTGCAGCAATACGACATAAATTACTACAAACTGCCAACTGCGAACATGCGGTTCACATAAGGGGATATTGGCGGTAGAGACTACGGTATTTTGAGAGATGACTTACTGCGAGACCAAATAGTCATTCATGATGCGATACTGATTTCCACTCTCGTCATTGCTTGAGTCGTCATCCGCAGCAATCAGCGCACAATTTTGCGCCATGCGGCAGCTCATCACCACCTGCCATGGAGGATCGGCCGCCTTGCACACCCCTTCCGGCGCGACCATGGCGGCAGACGCGCGTGCCACGAAGTGCGCCGCCTGTTCATCCCAGTTGCAGTCGGCGCCGCAGCGGGTACGGCTGTCAACCGTCGCCACCCTGGTCGCCTTGTATGCGGCCAGCAGCTCGTCATCAGAGGCATCTCTATTTCTGGCCACATCAACCGCACGCGCCACACGCTTGTCCTTGTTCAAGTGCAGCACATTCTGGACGAATCCCGCACCTATCTCACGCAACTGATCTTTATCCAGTTTCTTCAACACCCGTCTGAATTCAGTATCATTATTGATAATCGACATCATCTCACCTCAGATTGCTCTTTAGCGTCAGTAACAAGATAGTCGGCAATCAGTTCGGTCAGCCCGATAACTGTGGTCTCCATCTCGTTCTCCTCGATACCGTCCTCCAACATCATGCGGCAGTTTGCGCAGGCAGTGACAACAGTGTTTACTCCTGTCTCTTCGATTTGTTTGCGTTTGCGGTCGAATGCCTTGATTCGCAACTCATCGGCGCGCTCATTGGCGCTGACGCCACCGCCGCCTCCGCAACACCAGTTCATGACGCCGTGATCGGTCATCTCTACAAAATTTTCAGCAATGCCGTTGAGCAGATCCCGCTGCGGCTGCACGACTCCCCCGCGGCGAACGATCTGACAGGGGTCATGAAATGTCACTGGCTCGTCTGTTTTTCCGCTGAACCTGATGCGTCCCTCCTGTTTCAACTGATCCAGCAACTCCAGAATGTGGATCACTTTGAATCGATAGGGACGGCCGATAAGATTCGGTCCAGCCCAACGAATCGAGGTATAGGCGTGTCCGCACTCAGGGCTAATAACATATTTGACACCCAGCTCCTCTGCTGCAGTAACGACACGACCCACGATCTCGGCTGCATTGTCACTGTTGCCAATCTGGATGCCGCTGTTGGTCGCCTCGAATGCCTTGCTGCTGATCGTCCAGGAGACCCCGGCCGCATCAAAAATACGGGCGATGCTCTCGATGTATTCCGGGAAGTTGACCACCTCCATGGAGGAGAAGAGTGTCATATAATCTGCGCCCTGCTGATCCACAGGGACACTCAGACCGGTATCCTTCTCAACATGCGCCAGGGTAGCCAGGACGGTTTTCAGTGTCACTCCCATGGGGCTGCCAATTTCGAGCGCGCGTTGCGTGGCGCCCTTGAGGCCTTCAGGCGCATAGCCTGCCCTGGAAAATCCCTCCCGCTCCTTGCTGATCATGTAGGTGATATCGTTGCCCACCGGGCACACCATCGAACAGCGTCCGCACAGGGTGCAGCTGTCATAGACAAGCTCTTCCCAGTCGGCAAAATCCTTCTCCTGCAGCGGTTTCGACAATCCAAGCGCCTTTGCCAGCTTGCCGCGGATCGTATGCTCCTGGCGCCATAGTTTTTTCATCGGCTCCAGCTTGTAGATAGGCGTGTAACGTGGATCACCGGTTTCCGTGTAGAAGAGACATGCCTCGGCGCACAGGCCGCAGTGAACGCAGCTCGAGAAATAGGAGGAGATCCTGGCGTCGATCTGCTTGCCGAGTTCGGCTACACCTAGTTCAAATTGTTCGCTCATCTCTTAATTCTCTCTAGTGAGACCACATCTCAGACTGACGATGCATAAAAGAAATCATTTTTTCTCGCCAAGACGCTAAGACCGCAAAGGTTTTTCTTGGCGAGCTTTGCGCCTTTGCGAGAATTATTATTGAAATTTGACTCATTTGTAAAAATGTTAGCTACTCAAAAATGGCTAGTCAGGTTCATGCCCTGATTCCCTTGCGCCCCATGGTGGCCCCGGTGTATCCCCGGCTGAAGGCGAAGGTAAAAGCGTGCATCAGGCTGCTGAACGGAAAGTAGATCAGCAGCATCTCGACCAGCAACAGGTGCGTCAGGCGCAAAGCCTCGACCGACTGCGCCAAAGCCAGACAGCCGCTCAGCATCACCAGAAACACCAGTACCGTACCCACGTAGTCATCCGCACTGGAGAGCAGGCGCGTCACGGGGTTCAGCAGGCGATAGAGCCACAGCATGATCAAACCGGCAAAGGCAATCTCGGCGGCAACGATAAACGCCCAGTAGGGCATCGACCACCAGCCAAAACCTGTCATGCGCTCGGCAAAAAAATCGACATGGGGGCGCGCCAGAAAAAGCAACGCAAACAGCCCCAGGTGAAACATGTAACCGGCGATCAGCTGAACCTTGCCATGCCGCCGGACTGTGCGTTCAGGCACAAAACGGCTGAAAATCGCACGCAAGGCTCCGGCCCCGCTGCCATCCCGGGGCACAGCCAGATCTTTTTTGACGCCTGCACGCAGGATCATAAAGAGTCGCCACAGCACGCCCAGCACAAACACTGTCAACGAGAAATACCATAGCGGGCCATCAATCAGTTGCGCGATCATTTTTCCACCTCCCCGGGACCGGGATTGTCATGATGCACAGCGGAGCCCTGCTGCTTCGGTACAATCTTGCCTTCATCGATGCACCGCTGCGCCCACCACGAATGGTGGTCTTTCGCCCAGTTAAGATCGCAATAGCCGCTGGTCATCCCCTCGATGGCTCCCTGCATACCGATCGTGCCAATATAGATGTGGCCGATGATAACCGTCAACATGATAACTGCGGCAATGGCGTGGACCACATGAGAGAGTTCCATAATGCCGCGTCCCTGTTCGAAAACAGGAAACAGCAGCACGACCCCGGAGATTGCGATGAGTCCGCCAACCAGGATCAGCAGCCAGAAAAGCGTCTTCTCCCCCATGTTGAAAAAATTTGACGGAACATCGTGCTCGCCGATAATCCCGCCACCCTTCAGCAACCAGGTCAGGTCGCCTTTCTGATAGATGTTTCTAACCACGAATTTCAGAAACATCAGCACCAGCGCCAGCAGAAACAGGGGGCCGAAAAGGTTATGTCCCTCCTTGGCGGCGGATGCCAGTATAGAGAAGAGTTCCGGCCCCATCCACGGCAGCAGCAGTGAGCGGCCGAATAACAGGATCAGCCCGCTGAATCCCAGAAAAAGGAAGATGAACGCCATGAACCAGTGGATCATGCGTTCATAGACAGAGTATCGCTCTATTTTTTTGTCCGACTCTCCATCCCTGATGAGAACCTTGCCGCGGATGAAGTAGAATAACAACACCGCCAGCATAGCGCCTGCAAGCAGGTAACCGCCTATTGGCAGGAGTTGCTTCATGCGAAAGTACCGCCAGATCTGGCCCTGCTGATTGATCAGTACGCCGCTTTGCACACCCTGAACCTGGCTGTCGCCCCGGGGAAACATCGCCGCCACCGCAGGCGGGAGTTGCTGCGGGTTCACTGCACGCCACAGATCCGAGGCCGGATTCGGCACAGTGACAGGTTTGTTTGATGAAGCGGCATCCTCAGCAAATGCAGGGGAAACAATGAGCAGCACGAACAACACCGCAAAAAAAGAAAGTCCCCGTCTATGATTGATCAACATGTCGGCCTTGAGAAGTTGTCTGCATGGGTCGCGCTGCGCCGAACACATTCGGCGCAGAAAAAAGAGAAACAACAAAGCGCATTAAGGAACCCCTGAATAAGTCCATGGGATGGGGGCTCGGGGGAAGGGCAGACAAAATGCTCACTGTAATTCATTGATAGTAAACCCCTCCCCCGTAGACAAACTTGCAGGAATGTTCTGGTCTAGTCGCTAAGCTTCCGCGTCCTGCTCACGCCCCTCACCTACGTTGTACAGGGATGTACGAGTGTCACGAGAGGGCAGGAAGCCCGTAGTGACCATCCATATAGGCGAAGCGACTTGACCAGAACTTCCGTTACTCTTCCGCAGTAGCCTTGCCCTTCATTCCCTTGGAACTTCTCAGGGAAGCTTTCTGATAGGAGACGCCCCAGTCGAGCACACTGGCTCCCCGGTTGACGACGCGCTTGCGGTAGATGTCAGAGATAACACTCGCATCACCTGCCAGCAGCGCCTTGGTTGCGCACATCTCCGCACACAACGGCAGCTTGCCTTCGGCCAGGCGGTTGGAGCCGTATTTGCGTCTCTCCTCCGCGCTGTTGTCCTCCTCGGGTCCACCGGCGCAGAAGGTGCATTTATCCATCTTGCCGCGGCTGGCGAATGCGCCGTCTTCCGGGAACTGCGGCGCGCCGAATGGGCAGGCGTAGAAGCAGTAGCCGCAGCCGATGCAGATATCCTTGTCATGCAGCACCAGGCCGTCATCTGTAGTATAGAAGCAGTTGACGGGACAGACCGCCGCACAGGGAGCATCGGAACAGTGCATACAGGCCACGGAGAGTGAACGCTCTCCAGCCTCGCCATCCTTGATGGTGACAACCCTGCGGCGATTGACGCCCCATGGAACATCGTTTTCATTTTTACATGCAGTAACGCAGCCGTTGCATTCGATGCAACGCTCGGCATCACAGTAGAATTTCATACGCGCCATTGGATCAGTCTCCCATTAAACTTTTGTGATACGGCACAGACTGCATTTTGATTCCTGCATCTGTGTCACCGAGTCATAACCGTAGGTCATTGCCGTATTGGCTGCCTCCCCCAAAACATAGGGATCTGCACCTGGTGGATACTTGCTGCGCAGATCCTTGCCTTCAAAATGGCCGCCGAAATGGAATGGCATGAAGGCCACACCCGATCCCACACGCCTGGTCACCTGCGCCTTGATCTTGATACGCGCACCCTCGGGGCTCTCCAGCCAGACATCGTCGCCATCTCTGACGCCGGCGTTGTTGGCGTCACGCGGATGCAGTTCGACAAACATATCCTGCTGCAGTTCAGCCAGCCACGGATTGGAGCGCGTCTCATCACCGCCGCCCTCGTACTCCACCAGTCTGCCTGTCGTGAGGATGATGGGGAAATCCTTCGAATAGTCTTTTGCCTGAATAGAGGCATAGCGTGTCGGCAGACGATAGAATGATTTGCGGTCTTCGTAGGTTGGATATTTCTCCACCAGGTCGCGGCGGCTGGTGTAGAGCGGCTCGCGATGAATGGGAACCGGATCCGGGAAGGTCCACACCACTGCCCTCGCCTTGGCGTTGCCGAAAGGCGCACAGCCATGCTTGATAGCGACCCGCTGAATTCCACCGGAAAGGTCCGTCTTCCAGTTCTTGCCTTCCGCCAATGTTTTCTCTTCCGGCGTCAGGTCATCCCACCAGCCAAGTTTCTGCAGCAGCTCGGCGGAAAATTCCGGATGGCCGTCCTTGAGCTCGTTGCCCAGCGGATAGGAGCCGCTCGCCAGCAGGCTCTCGCCGTTGCGCTCCACGCCAAAACGCGCGCGGAAATTGAGACCGCCTTTGGCAACAGCTTTACTCGTATCATAGAGATTGGGCGTGCCCGGATGGGCCATCTCGGCAGTTCCCCAGCAAGGCCATGGCAAACCGTAATACTCACCGTCGCATGGCCCGCCTTCGGCTTCGAGGCTGGTATAGTCAAAAGTCCCCCAGTTCTGCTGCTGTTTCTTCATCCTTTCAGGGGTTTGCCCGGTATAGCCGATGGTCCACATCCCCTTGTTGAATTCACGCGTGATGTCCTCGATCAGCGGCTCGTCATTCTCAACCTTGATATGCTTGAACAGCTGCTCTGCGATTCCCAACTTTTTCGTCAGCTTGTACATGATGGTCTGATCAGGCAGTGATTCAAACAGCGGTTCGATCACCTTGTCACGCCACTGCAGTGAGCGGTTGGATGCCGTCACGGAACCATAGGTTTCAAATTGCGTGCATGCCGGCAGCAGATAGACGCCGTCGGTGCGATCATGCATCACCGCTGAAACAGTTGGATAGGGATCGATGATCACCATCATATCCAGCTTCTCCATCGCCGTTTTCATCTCCTTGCCGCGCGTCTGGCTGTTTGGCGCATGCCCCCAGAAGACCATTGCCCGCAGATTATCGTTTTGTGCAATATTGCCCTTATCTTCGAG
>JAUVEG010000033.1 GCA_030594925.1 Gammaproteobacteria bacterium | reverse complement strand
GAAGCTCAAGCGGGTGGTGATGATGCGCGATGCGCCTGATCATACCAAGGAGGACTTTGTGCTGCTCTCCGGCACCAAGGTTCGCGAGATGCTGGGGCAGGGTATTGCGCCACCCCCGGAATTCTCCCGCGATGAAGTTGCGAAAATCCTCATGGATTACTATCAGTCACTGGATGATTGAGTCGTGATCAGGCAGTAACAAAAAGCCCGCTCTTGAGCGGGCTTTTGGTGTTTTGGGTTTTGGGTTTTAGGTTTTAGGTTTTAGGTTTTAGGCAACCCCGCAATAACTCCGTGCAGGATTGAAAGGACAACCAATAATTTTTTCACCACAGATTCACACAGATAAACACAGATTTTAAGATGAAAAATACCTGTGTGCATCTGTGTTTATCTGTGGTTCAACATTCATATCAGAAAATATGAACAACAAAAGCACCTCATCTTTCATCAACAGCTTCCCGCCGGTGATCGGAGAGCACCCGCACACGCTGATTCTGGGATCCATGCCGGGCAGGGCTTCACTTGTAGCGCAGCAATATTACGCCTGGCCGCATAATGCATTCTGGCCGATCATGGCTGAGCTCTATGGGTTTGATGCGGGTATGGAGTACTCCCTGCGTCTGCAGAGGCTTGCCTCGTGCGGCATCCTGTTGTGGGATGTGCTCAAGCAGTGTGAGCGCAGCGGCAGCAGTCTTGACAGCGCCATTGCCCCGCTGACCGAGATCGCTAATGATATTCCACAGTTGCTCTCCGCGCAGCCGGCAATTCATACCATCTGTTTCAATGGCGGCAAGGCGTGGAGCAGTTTCCGTCGCCACCTGCTGGCGCAAATCAGTGATCCGCAAAGCTACCAGTTTCATCAACTGCCATCGACCAGTCCTGCCAATGCACGTATGAACTATGAGCAAAAGTACGCGGCATGGAAGCAGGTATTGAAAGCTTGACTGCCGAGGTTGAAATTGTATCGCTGGGACACCACATAATAAGTTATAATTGTTATGTATTTACCACAATATTTTCTTTATGCATCTGACACTTCTGAAAAGCAAATTGCACCGTGCAACGGTCACCCATGCCGAGGTTGACTACGAAGGCTCGTGTGCAATTGATCGTAATCTGCTGGATACGGCTAACATCCTGCCTTACGAGCAGATCGAAATATATAATGTTACAAACGGTGAGAGGTTTACAACCTATGCCATTGAAGCAGAAAGAAATTCCGGAATAATTTCTGTCAATGGCGCAGCGGCGCATCGCGCCTCGCCTGGTGATCTGGTTATCATCTGCACCTATGCAGGGCTTGACCACTCTGAAGCGGCAATCTTTCATCCAACACTGGTGTATCTCGATGAACAGAATCATATCAAAAAAATATCAGAGCGCATCGCCATGCAGGTTGCCTGATAACATGCAATCCCCATTATTTTCGCGGATCCTGATTGCTCTTCTGCTGCTGTTTTTCAGCGGCGCTCTGCTGGCGAATGTGCCTAAAGAGGTTCCTGTATCAGAGCTGAAACCATCTCTGACTCATCAGAAGGCGGTGTTGCTGACGACCAGGGTGATGCAGCGCTACCACTATAAGAAGCACAAGCTGGATAATAGTTTCTCGAAGGAGATACTGAAGAAATACCTGGAGATGCTTGACCCGAATAAAAGCTTTTTTATTAAAAGCGATATCAACGAGTTTGAGCGTCTCTACAAGAAACGTCTGGATGATGACATCAAAAATGCGCGGCTGGATGCCTCATTTGAGATCTTTAAACGTTTTCGCGAGCGCGTCGATCAGCGTATGAACAAGGCGGTGGAACTGGTCAATTACCCATTCGATTTTACTCTCGATGAGAAGTATCTCATTGACAGGGAAGATGCAAAATGGGCTGACAGTCAAAAGGCGCTGGACAGTTTGTGGCGCAAGCGCGTCAAGAATGACACCCTGGCGCTGCACCTGATGGAGAAAGAGGAGAAGGAGATCAGGGAGAAATTGACCAAGCGTTATGAAGGTACGCAGCGCCGTACACACCAGATGAAAGCCGATGATGTTTTCCAGACTTTCATGAATGCCTACACCGGGGCGCTTGAGCCGCATACCGGTTATATGCTGCCGCATAATGCAGAAAATTTCGACATTACCATGCGCCTCTCACTGCAGGGCATCGGCGCCGTGTTGAAAAGTGATAATGAATATACCTCGATACAGAGCATCGTACCGGGCGGGCCTGCAGACAAATCCGGACAGCTCCATGCAGGTGACAAGGTGATCGGTGTCGCACAGGGAAAAAATGGCCCAATGGAGGATGTCATCGGCTGGCGTCTGCAAAATGTGGTTGAAAAAATTCGTGGGAAAAAAGGCAGTATTGTGCGCCTCAACATTATTCTGAAAAAGAGCGGCAGCAGTGAAATTACCAAAGAGATCGTTATTGTGCGCGACAAGATCAAACTCGAGGAGCAGGCGGTCAAATCATCTGTGATCGAAAATCTTGACGGTATGCAGGGGAAGAGGATCGGTGTGATTGACGTACCTACCTTCTACCGTGATTTCCAGGGCGCTTCATCAGGCAGCAAAAACTTCCGCAGCACCACACGCGATGTGCGTAAAGCGCTGAAAGAGTTAAAGCAGAAGAGGGTCGATGGTATTGTCATCGACTTGCGTGATAATGGCGGTGGATCGCTGACTGAAGCGACCGAATTGACCGGATTGTTCATTAAATCAGGACCCATTGTCCAGGTGCGTGATTACAGCGGCGGCATCGAGGCTGAGAGAGACCCTGATCCGGCGATTGTCTATAGCGGTCCGTTGGCTGTCATGGTGAACCGTAATAGCGCATCCGCCTCGGAAATCTTCGCCGGCGCCATTCAGGACTATGGACGCGGCATCATCATTGGTGAACCAACCTTTGGCAAGGGAACTGTGCAGCAGCTGATCGATTTGAGTAACTATGTCTCAAGCGGCAAGGATATGGGACGTCTGCGGCTGACCATCGCACAGTTTTTCCGGGTCAACGGCGCCAGTACTCAGCACAAGGGAGTGGCGCCTGATATAAGTTTTCCAACTATCATTGACTCCGATTATGGCGAACGCTCCTACGACAATGCACTGCCCTGGTCAAAAATCAAGGCGGCGGACTATTCAGCCTGGAAAACTGCGAGTCTGAACAAAGCGGAGACGAGCCATAAGAGGCGTATCAAAAATGATAGTGGTTTCATCTACCTGCAGGGGCAGACGAAACTCTTCCATAATCTCAAAAATGAGAAAACCGTCTCACTCAACGAGCACAAACGCCAGGCCGAATGGGCTGTAAAAGATAATCGGCGCCGCGCATTGCGCAATGAATACAGACGTTCAATTGGGCTCTCTCCGCTCAGCAAGGCCGATGAGGATGACGAGGATTTGATTGAAAAAATCGAGGATGAGGAGAAGATCGACGAGATCGAACGCAATGAAGCTGCCCGCATTCTTGCCGATGTCATCTATCAGCAGTCCCAGCCAGTGGTGCGTGCTGCACAGTCTGTGCAGCATCCTTCGATCCTGGATTTATAGAAGCTCTGAACGAATCGCTGCGCGCTTCGACCAGAACTTCTATCGAGTTTTTCTACGCGGGAAGGGGTAACATCAATAAGTCATAGCGGGCTTCTGTTTGCCCTTCCCCCGAACCCCCATCCCATAGATTCATGCAGCTTTTCCATAAATTCACTATCGGCATCCCTCCTATCCTTGTTTGCAGCTTGTCATCTCGACGAAGGAGAGATCTTGTGTGCAATGCCTTAAGATCCCACATCCGGAATGACTGATCCCCTGATAAGACAGTGATGCATGACGACGACTACTGGATGCAGCAGGCGCTGCTGCTTGCGGCGAAGGCAGAATCACTGGGTGAAGTCCCTGTCGGCGCTCTCATCGTGATCGATGATGAGGTGGTTGCGGAGGGCTATAACAACCCCATCACGACCCATGACCCCACCTCTCATGCTGAAATCGAGGCAATACGTGCTGCCGGTGAGTCGCTGAAAAATTACAGGCTCTGCGGCGCAACGCTCTATGTGACGCTGGAACCCTGCGTGATGTGCGCGGGAGCAATCATTCATGCCCGCATCGACAGGCTTGTGTATGGCGCCAGCGATCCCAAGGCGGGCGCTGCAGGGAGCATCTTCGACCTGCTGCCGCCGGATCATCGCTTCAATCACAAGTTGGAAGTTACACCGGGTGTCATGTCGCAGCAGTGCTCGGCGCAATTGAGCAATTTTTTCAAACGCCGCAGAGCGGAGAAAAAGGCCAAACCAAAACCAAAACCAAAACCAAAACCTAAAACCTTACCGACGCAACAGGCGAGTCGAAATTCCTGAATCTGAAACTGGTATGCCATACCAGAAGGTCATAATATTTGAGAATATTGTCGACATAGGCAACCGGTTCCTGACCACGCGCCTGACCATATTTGAGTTTGCTGTAAAACCGCTCCTCTGCCAGAAATGGCAGGCGCTGGCGTACATCCAGCCAGCTGTCAGCATTGCCTCCCAGCACTCCTGTCATCAGACGTGCATCGAAGATATGACCCAGGCCGACATTGTAGCTGGCAAGGATGAAGGCTAAGCGATCAGGCATACCAATCTCTTCAGGTATCCGCTTGTTCAGAAATTTCAGAAAACGTACAGCGCCTTGGATGCTCTGTTGCGGGTCAACCCTGTCAGTGACGCTGAACAGTTTTGCAGTATCCTCTGTCAGCATCATCAGACCCTTGACGCCGGTGGGGGAGACGGCGTCTGGATTGAGGTGTGACTCCTGGTAGGCAATCGCAGCCAGCAGGCGCCAGTCATAATCATGTTGAGCCGCAATCTCCTGGAAAAAAAGTTCGTAAAGGGGCAGGCGTTCAGCGACAAATGTCCAGAAAGTGAGGCTCTGCGCAATTGGCATGTTGTCAGCACTGGCATAATAGCGATCGATGCTGTGCTGAAGAGAACCATTGTCGCGGATTTTATCGAAAAAGCGTTTAATCTCAAGATTGAGCGAGTCGTCTTCAGAGTGTGCGCTAAGCCACTGCAGCGGACGCGGATCATCGAGATCGAAAGCAACCCGCATTTTTGGAAAATGACGCTGTTTGAAAGCGAAAAGATTGGAATCGGCAACTGTATAATCGACCATCTCCACATCAAGCAGATACATGAGTTGTTCGAAATCTGTTCCGTCAGAGGCGGTCCACTGCAACTCCGGGCTCTCTGACTGCTGCAGTCTCTGCAGCAGCGCATCTTCAGAGGATGCGGAAGAGACCTCAAGGATCCCTGATGCCAGTTGCTCGATCGATACAGGTCGTACATGGCCACTGCGATAGATCAACTGGGATGTCACCTGCTGATAGACGGGGCCATGGTGGAGCTTGCGGGCTGTATCCGGAGGTGTTGTTCCTGTCGCGGCAATGTGGGCTTTACCAGTATGGAGTTTGGTGGCTATCTCCCCGCTGTCGCTGGAAAAAATAAATTCAGCTGAAACTCCAAGCTCTTTTGCAAAGGCTGTCACCAGCTCATATTCGAGACCGGCCGCGCCATTCGGACCCTCAAAATAGGTGGTTGCACTCTTTGTGGTGATGGCAGTGAGACGGCCGTCGTCTCTGATCTGCTGTAGAATCGTCAGTGGTTTTAACCACTTTGTGTGCAGCATGTATCCTAGAAAAAGCGCGGCCAGCAATACTCCCAATAGCACCAGCGGCAGTACGCTTCCCCCTGCCGGTGATGTGCTGTGTCGCTTGTGGAAATCCATCAATCTGTCTGAAAATACCTGCTCAGAAGTAGTTGGCAATAATAGCACAGTGAGAAAAGCGAACGAGTTGCTCGAATACCCTTACCCCGGCCCTCTCCCGGAAGGAGAGGGGGTGGCCTGTGGAAGTCCATAAAATTGTACGCAAGATATTAAAATTGAGTATCTGGGTTGATGTTGCTGCTGTAAAATCACCTGTTTCTCGACGAGTGTGTGATCATTAATAGTGAATAGTGAAAAATATCAACTTCTGGTCTGCGGAGTCGATGAAGTCGGTCGGGGTCCGCTTGCGGGGCCGGTGGTTACCGCAGCTGTCATCCTTGACCCACAGCGGCCCATCGAGGGATTGGCGGATTCCAAGAAACTGACGGAGAAAAAGCGCCGTCAGTTGTCGCTTGAAATCAGGGAGCGATCACTTGCCTGGTCTATTGGACGTGCAGAGGTGGAGGAGATCGATGCGCTCAATATCCTGCATGCCACCATGCTGGCGATGAAGCGCGCCGTTGAAGCTCTTGCGCCTCAGCCGCACAGGGCGCTGGTAGATGGTAATCGACTTCCTGATCTCTCCTGTGATGCCGAGGCCGTTATCCGGGGAGATGCAATCCACCCCTGCATCAGTGCGGCCTCGATCATCGCCAAGGTTGCCAGGGACAGCGAAATGGTCGAGATGGAGATAAAATATCCCGGCTATGGTTTTGACAGACACAAGGGCTATCCGACAAAAATGCACCTGCAGGCGCTGCAGCAACTGGGTATCACGCCAATACACCGGCGTTCGTTTGCGCCTGTAAAGAAATTGATATATCAGCCCTCACCCCAACCCTCTCCCATGGGGAGAGGGCCAGGGTGAGGGGATAATTTTGTGTTGTCATTACGAGCGCAGCAAAGCTTCCGCGTCTGCCGTGCACGGATGCACAAATGCCGTGAGCGCAGGGATGCGCAGGAACGGCCTGCTTACGCCCCTCACCTACATCCGTGTAGGCGAAGGCGCAAAGCTCGCCAAGAGAAACCTTTGCGGTCTTGGCGTCTTGGCGAGAGAAAATGATTTCTTCATGCCCCGAGAGCACTATTTTCAAATTTAACATCAGGTACTCATTTAAGTGACGCCACGTTTCGTACATCTCTGCGTTCATAGCGAATATTCGCTGCTCGATAGCATGGTGCGCATCAAGCCGCTGCTCTCTGCTGTGTGTGAACAGGAGATGGTAGCAGTCGCCAATACGGACCGCTCCAACCTCTTTTCTGTAGTTAAATTTTACCGTGCAGCAACTGCAACAGGGATCAAGCCGATCATTGGCGTCGATGCGCTGGTGCGCAATGCCGATGATGTCAACAAGCCGCATCGACTACTGCTGCTGGTGCGCAACAGGGAGGGCTATTTGAACCTGATCCGGCTGGTGTCACGCAGTTACCGCGAGGGGCAGCATCTCGGCATGGCGATGATGGAACGCGAGTGGTTCAAGGATAGCAGCGATGGTCTGTTTGCGATTGCGCCATCACATGAATCCGATGTCGGCCAGGCGTTGCTGGCTACGCGTGTTGATTTGGCAGAGGAGTTTGCGCAGCAGTGGCGCAATCATTTTCCCGGTAGCTATTTTCTCGGCGTAAGTCGCACCGGCCGCGTCAACGAAGAGGATGCCCTGCACCTGCTGGTCGACTTTGCGCAGCAGCAGCAACTGCCTGTGGTCGCCCACAACGATGTGCGTTTTTTGAAGCAGGAGGATTTCGAGGCGCATGAGGTGCGTGTCTGCATTCATGATGGCCGCACCCTTGACGACCCGCGCCGTCAGAAAATCTATACCGAACAGCAATACCTGCGCAGTGAAGAGGAGATGTGCAAACTCTTCGCTGATATCCCTGCGGCATTGCAAAACTCTGTTGAAATCGCCAGGTGCTGCAACCTCGAGCTGACCCTGGGAGAGAATGTTCTTCCGGAGTTTCCCGTCCCTCAGGGAATGACGACCGAGACATTTTTTACACAGGAGAGTCGTCAAGGACTGGAAAAACGCCTGCAGGGCATTCTTGATTCTGGCGCAGAGGAGTATCAACAACGTAAACAGGAGTATGAAGAGCGTTTGCAGTTCGAACTGGATGTCATCTTGCAGATGGGGTTTCCCGGCTACTTTCTGATCGTTGCCGACTTTATTCAGTGGGCCAAGGATAATTCCATTCCGGTCGGTCCGGGGCGTGGTTCCGGAGCCGGTTCACTGGTGGCCTATTCGCTGAAAATAACCGACCTGGATCCGATTGAGCACGACCTGCTGTTCGAGCGTTTCCTGAACCCTGAACGGGTTTCCATGCCGGATTTTGATATCGACTTCTGCATGGAGGGGAGGGACCGGGTCATCGACTATGTGGCGCAGACCTACGGGCGTGACTCGGTGTCGCAAATCATCACCTATGGGTCCATGGCCGCCAAGGCGGTGGTGCGTGATGTAGGAAGGGTGATGGGGCACCCCTATGGTTTTGTTGATCGCATCGCCAAGGCTGTGCCTTTTGAGATCGGCATGACTCTGACCAAAGCGCTGGAGGAGAGCGCCGAATTAAAGGAGTTGTATGAGGGGGACGAGGAGGTCGCCTCGCTGATCAAGATGGCGCTGAAGCTCGAAGGACTGGCGCGCAACGCCGGCAAGCATGCCGGAGGGGTGGTGATCTCGCCGACAGTGCTGACTGACTTCACAGCGCTCTACTGCGAGGCTGACGGCGCCAACCTGGTGACACAGTTTGACAAGAATGATGTCGAGGCTGTGGGGCTGGTCAAGTTCGACTTCCTGGGACTGCGCACGCTCACAATCATCGACTGGGCCTTGCGCACCATCAATCGCTGTCGCAAGCAGCAGGGAGAGCCGGCTGTCGATATCGATGCAATCCCAATGGATGACAGGAAGGCGTTTGAACTGCTGCAGACTGGCAAGACGACGGCTGTATTTCAGCTTGAGTCGCGCGGCATGCAGGAGCTGATCTGCAAGCTCAAGCCCGACAGTTTTGGTGATATGACGGCACTGGTTGCGCTCTATCGTCCCGGTCCCCTGCAGTCGGGCATGGTGGATGACTTCGTGCTGCGTAAACATGGCGCCGAGGTGGTCTACCCGCATCCCGATCTCGAACCGATTCTCGAGCCCACCTACGGCATCATCCTCTACCAGGAGCAGGTGATGCAGATCGCCCAGGTGCTGGCCGGCTATACGCTGGGTGGCGCCGATATGCTGCGGCGCGCCATGGGCAAGAAGAAGGCGGAGGAGATGGCCAAGCAGCGCAGCATCTTCATGGAGGGCGCGCTCAAAAGGGATGTCGAAGAGGAGACCGCTGAATATATTTTTGACCTGATGGAGAAGTTTGCCGGCTACGG
>JAUVEG010000259.1 GCA_030594925.1 Gammaproteobacteria bacterium | reverse complement strand
AAGGCGCAGAGACGCAAAGGATTTTCTTGGCGTGCTTTGCGTCTCTGCGAGAGTATCAATACGGATTGAAATGAGGATGTTTTTTCAAGAATTATTATCAGGAACTATTTGAGGAGTTCTTTACTCTTCATCCCGCAGCGTCAGCACTTCGTGACCGCCTTCCGTGACCAGCAGGGTATGTTCCCACTGGGCGGAGAGCTTTCGGTCTTTGGTGACAACGGTCCATTGATCCGGCAGCAGCCTGATCGGCGCCTTGCCGGCGTTGATCATGGATTCGATGGTGAAACACATGCCGGCGCGCAACTGCATGCCGGTTCCGGGTTTTCCATAGTGCATCACCTGCGGGTCTTCGTGGAAATTTCGTCCTATGCCATGTCCGCAATACTCGCGCACGACCGAAAAACCAGCGGTCTCCGCAAGCTGCTGAATCGCATGGCCAATATCTCCGAGCCTGACGCCGGGGGCAACCATGTCGATGCCTCGCCACATGGCGTCCTGTGTCGTTTGCATCAGGCGTTTGGCGAGCACCGAGGCCTTGCCGACGGGGAACATCTTGCTGGTATCGCCGTGAAAGCCATCCTTGATCACCGTGATGTCAATATTGACGATATCGCCGTTTTTGAGTTTTTTACCACCCGGAATCCCATGGCAGACCTGGTGATTGACCGACGTGCAGATCGATTTGGGGAAACCGTGATAGTTCAGCGGGGCAGGGACCGCCTGCTGTTGATTGACGATATAGTCATGACAGATACGATCCAGCTCATCCGTGGTGACGCCGGGGAGAACATGGGGTTCGATCATCTCCAGCACCTCGGCGGCCAGGCGGCCGGCGACGCGCATTTTTTCGATCTCTTCGACTGTCTTGATGGTAATGGCCATAGTGCAATTTGAATGAGTAATTCGTTGAGTTAAAGCGCGTATTATGCTATAAAACGCGCCCTTGCAGATCAACTATCGATTTGTAAGGAAATTCACACATGTGTCGACACAGCAGCCGGGTGCCCTGAATTTGTTGAATGAGGGGTTGGTTTGCTGGGGCGCATGGAAGCCGAACCCAAAACCGGAGTTAATCAATGTCAAATATTAGTATGCGTCAAATGCTTGAGGCAGGCGTACATTTTGGTCATCAGACCAGATACTGGAATCCAAAGATGTCACCATACATCTTCGGACACCGTAACAAGATCCATATCATCAACCTGGAACAGACTCTGCCGCTGTTTAATGATGCCTTGAACTTTCTTGGCACGCTTGCAGCCAATGGTGGCAAAATTCTGTTTGTCGGCACCAAGCGCGCAGCACAGGATGTCATTCGTGAAGAGGCGGAGCGTTGCGCGATGCCTTATGTGAATCACCGCTGGCTTGGCGGTATGCTGACAAACTACAAGACCATTCGTCAGTCGATCAATCGTCTCAAGGAGATTGAAAAGATGGAAGAGGATGGCACTTTGGAAAGCCGCTTCAACAAGAAGGAAGCGCTCAATATGACGCGTGAAAAAATCAAGCTCGATCGCAGTCTCGGCGGCATCAAGGATATGGGGGGCGTGCCCGATGCGCTCTTCGTCATCGATACCGGCCATGAGGATATCGCGGTACTTGAAGCGAAGAAACTTGGCATTCCCGTTATCGGTGTTGTCGATACCAATAATAATCCTGACAGTATCGATTACGTGATTCCGGGTAATGATGACGCCATCCGCGCAGTTCAGCTTTATGTCCAGGGTGCTTCAGCCGCAGTTCTCGAGGGGCGTGCGAGTGCCGCAATGGTCGCCGCCGCAGGCAATCCTGAAGAGAGCAAGGCGAAACCTGCAAAAGCTGAGAAATCTGCTAAAGCAGCCGAACCTGAAAAACCGGCAGATACTGCAGCACCAGTAGAAGACGCAGCACCAGTAGAAGACGCAGCGCCAGCAGAAACCGCAGAAGCAACTGAATCCAAGACTGAATCCAAGACTGAATCCAAGTAACAATATCGGGTTTTAACCACGGAAAACACCGAATACACGGAATATTGATGAATCATTCCGTGTGGTCAGTGTGTTCCGTGGTTAATAGGGTTAGTCGGTTTAGTTAGATCCAAATTTTCCAAGAGGTAATGAGAATATGGCGATTACAGCCTCTCAAGTAAAAGAGCTGCGCGAGCGTACCGGCGCGGGCATGATGGAGTGTAAAAAAATGCTGCAGGAGACCGATGGCGACATCGAAGCAGCGATCGAAATGATGCGTAAATCCGGACAGGCCAGGGCTGCCAGGAAGGCGGGTCGTATTGCCGCCGATGGCCTGGTTGTGATTACTGCATCCGAAGATGGAAAGTCTGCCGCTATGGCGGAAATCAACTGTGAAACAGATTTTGTTGCAAAGGATGAGAGTTTCTCCTCATTTGCCGGCGCAGTCGCAGCAAGGGTGCTCAATTCTGATGTAGAGGATGTGGATGCCCTGGTGCAGCAGCCGCTGCACGACGGTGACGAGACAACGATTGAAACCACGCGTGAAAATCTGATTTCAAAGATTGGTGAAAATATCTCTGTACGCCGTTTTGTGCGTGTCAATTCCAGCGGCAGCATCTGCACATACCGTCATGGTGTGCGTATCGGTGTTGTTGTTGATATGGAAGGCGGTGATGCAGAGCTTGGCCGTGGCGTTGCCATGCATATTGCGGCAAGCAATCCTGTGTGCGTCTCCGAGGCGGATGTTCCCGCTGATACACTGGCGAAGGAGCGTGAGATTTTCCGTGCGCAGGCGCTGGAGAGCGGCAAGCCGGAAAATATCGTTGACAAGATCATCGAAGGACGCGTGCGTAAATATCTGCAGGAGGTGACCCTGAACGGACAGCCTTATGTGATCGATCCTGATACGACTGTTGGCAAAATGCTTGAAAAAGCGGGCGCCGCAGTGATCAGCTTCACCCGTTTTGAGGTGGGTGAGGGGATCGAGAAAAAGCAGGAGGATTTTGCCGCCGAGGTGATGGCGCAAATCAACGCCTGATAAGGTAAAATAACCACGGAACACACAGAATACACGGAAAAAACAAGAATGATTCCGTGTTGTCCGTGTGTTCCGTGGTAATAATATGATCTTTTAGAAGTTACAATATTGAAGCGCTCAGGAGCGTTTTGCTATAGAGTTCACCACCATGAATAAACCCCCGCTTAAACGAATTCTGCTGAAGCTGTCAGGCGAGGCTCTGATGG
>JAUVEG010000065.1 GCA_030594925.1 Gammaproteobacteria bacterium | reverse complement strand
TCAGCTGCAACCGGGATCTGCTGAATATGATTCATCATATTCGCGAGGTGAGCGGAAAACCCGTGGGCTTCAAGGCTGTAATCAGTGGTGACGCCTGGCTCAATGAGCTGTTTGCAGAGATTGACAACATGGGTCTGGAATTTGCACCGGATTTTATCACCGTGGATGGTGCTGACGGCGGCACTGGAGCTGCGCCAATGCCGCTCATCGATGACATGGGGCTGCCTCTGCGCGAGAGCCTGCCGATGCTGGTCGACCACCTCAATCTGCATGGATTGCGCAGCAGGGTCAAGGTGATCGCCTCCGGCAAACTTGTCAACCCGGCGGATGTTGCCTGGGCGCTCTGTATCGGCGCTGATTTTATTACATCCGCACGCGGCTTCATGTTCTCGCTGGGCTGCATCCAGGCGCTGCAGTGCAATAAAAACACCTGCCCCACCGGGATCACTACCCACAATCCAAAACTGCAGAAAGGGCTTCATCCTGAAACCAAGAAACTCCGTGTTGCAGACTATGTCAACAACATGGTCAAGGAAGTTGGTATCATTGCACACTCCTGCGGGGTCAGATCGGCCAGAGAGCTCATGCGCCGTCATGCACGCGTGGTGCAGGAGAACGGTCTCTCTATCCCACTCGACAAGTTGCATCCGCCAGTCACCAGCAAGAGCAGGTCTCAGACTGACGCGGCATGAAAAAAACATTTTCTCTCGCAAAGCTTCCGCGTCCTGCTCACGCCCCTCACCTACGATCCCTGTAGGCGAAGATGCCAGGACCGCCAAGAAAAACCTTTGCGTCCTTTGCGTTCTTAGCGAGAGATTCTTTTAAACTTGACTCATTTGCAAATATTCTAGTGAATCAAGGATTCTAATACGAGCAACAACAACCAACATGCTTCGCCAACAGCTTAAAAGAAACTCACTTGCCATCATCAGCCTGTTCGTCGCCTTCAGCGCCCTGGGATACAACACCTGGCGCAATGAACAGACTGAAGAAAACCGCAACATTCGTGCTGCGGGATTCGAGATGCTGCTGCATATCGGTCAGCTGCAGCGCATCTCCTATCTGGCCCACTACGACAAAGATATGCAGCAGGGGAACCCTCGCAGCGGCTGGGTTGAAGTGCTGGTGCTGCGCGATCTCAGCATGCTCATGCCTGCTGAACTGCAGCAGTACACACAGCACCTCTTCGACAGCTGGAAAGAGAACTGGCAGGGCCTGGGAAAGGATGAAAGTGCAGTCGCTGCAATCGACAACGCCATCAATGATCTGCGCAAGAAGGTTCTCGAGAACATCAAGAGACTCGAATAGATCACTCTCGCATCGGATCCCGGAAGCACGTAGAATAGCGCGCTGAATCAATCTCTCATAAATCAATCAGGTAACTTCTCAATAATTCCGTGCATTCTTATAGACTGTGCAGGGTATTCATTCGTTCTGTTGTCATTTCAAGCGTAGAGAGAAATTTTGAATTTGTTCACTCTATCCAGTGTTTTCAGATTTCTCCCGATGGTCGAAATGACAAGTAATCTTGCCCGGACTTTTGAGAACTTACAATCAGAGCAACTAACACTATGAATATTCTGATCATCGGTTCAGGCGGCCGTGAACATGCCCTGGCATGGAAGGCGGCGCAGTCTCCACTCGCAGATAAAATCTATGTCGCTCCCGGCAATGCAGGTACGGCGCTGGAAGCAACCATGGAAAATGTCGATATCAACGTCACCGACATCACTGCCCTGATCGAGTTTGCCAAAAACCGGGAGATCGGACTCACTATCGTTGGCCCTGAGGTTCCGCTGGTTGCCGGACTCGTCGATGCTTTTCAGGAACAGGGACTGAAATGCTTTGGCCCGACACAGGATGCTGCGCAACTCGAAGGATCCAAAGCCTTCAGCAAGGATTTTCTTGCGCGCCATAACATCCCCACCGCGGCCTACGGCAATTTTACCGCAGTCGATGAGGCGCTCGCCTACCTGCACCAGGTTGGCGTTCCCATTGTCATCAAGGCCGATGGTCTTGCCGCCGGAAAAGGAGTGATCATCGCAGAGGATATGCAGGGCGCTGAAACCGCAATACGCGATATGCTCAGCGGCAACAGCTTTGGCGATGCCGGACACCGCGTCGTCATCGAGGAGTTTCTGCACGGGGAAGAGGCTAGCTTTATTGTCATGGCGGACGGCAAGAACATCCTGCCGATGGCGTCAAGCCAGGACCACAAGGCGGCGCATGACGGCGATACCGGTCCCAATACAGGTGGCATGGGAGCCTACTCTCCTGCCCCGGTAGTCACTGATGAGATGCACCAGCACATCATGCAGGAGGTGATTATCCCCACAGTCGAAGGCATGGCGGCCGACGGCCTTCCCTACACCGGCTTTCTCTATGCCGGTGTCATGATTGACAGCGAGGGCGTTCCCAGGGTGCTTGAATACAACTGCCGCTTTGGCGATCCGGAAACCCAGCCAATCATGCTGCGCATGAAGTCAGACCTAGTCGCTCACTGCCTGGCGGCAATTGACGGGGCACTTGACCAGCAGCAAGCTGAATGGGATAGCCGCGCCGCTGTCGGCGTTGTCCTTGCCGCCGGCGGTTATCCGGGCAGCTATCAAAGTGGCGACGTGATTCATGGCCTGCCTGAAGATGATGTGGAGGGGGAAAAAATATTTCATGCGGGAACCGCTGAGCAGGATGGGGATGTGGTGACATCCGGCGGACGTGTACTCTGTGCAACAGCCCTTGGATCGAGTGTTACCGAGGCGCAACAACGGGCATATAAGCTGGCATCACGGATCAGCTGGAATAACTGTTATTTCCGTACGGACATTGGTCATCGTGCGATCAAACGGGAACAGCAGCAGGGATGATTCCAGCATCTCTTTGGCGCCTCGGCTTCTGGCTCTGCTTTGGGCTGACCGTCTATCTGTCACTGATGCCGCAGGAGTTTCTGCCATCCGGCATCAATATATGGGACAAGTTCTCCCACTCCATCGCCTTTGCAGCACTTGCCCTCAGCGCCGCACTGGGCTGGCCTGCAAAAGATTTTATGCGATCTGTTCTGATTCCGCTGCTGATATTCGGCGTATTGATCGAGGTTACCCAGTACTTTATTCCGGGACGCGAGTTCTCCCTGCTGGATATGCTGGCTGATACTGTTGGCATCCTTATTGTCTGGATTGTAATACGATTGCTGCAGTCGCTATCAGCAAAATCCGCCTGATCATTCCCTCGCCCCTCACTCCTGCATGGGAATGCATACACAGCAAGATTGGGTATGGGTTACCACGGAGGAGCGTGGGAACCAGTGCGTTCATCTTGTCATTGCGAGCGCAGCGCGGCAATCTCGGAAAGATTGCCGCGTCGGCGGAGCCTCCTCGCAATGACAAATAAACAGACCCTACTACTCCCCTGATTTCAGCAATGACCGATGCTGCTGTCGAAGCCTTGCAAGCTTTGGCGAGATCACTGCCTGGCAATATCCCTGCATGGAGTGATTACGATAATAATCCTGGTGATACTCTTCAGCCGGATAGAAGTGTGGGAGTGGCAAAACTTGTGTCACAATCGGAGCGCTCCAGATCTTTTCCGCTTCATACTCACTGATGATGGTTTCGGCTTCCTGTTTCTGGCTGCCGGTATGATAGAAAATCACGGAACGATACTGAGAGCCAACATCAGCGCCCTGACGATTCAGGGTCGTCGGATCATGCATCGTAAAAAAGAGTTGCAGAAGCACCCGGACAGTTACGACATCATTGTCGAACTCTATCCGCACAACCTCTGCGTGCCCTGTGGAACCGGTGCAAATCTGGTCATAATCCGGGTTTTTTATGTTGCCGCCAGCATACCCGGAGACTACAGAGTCCACACCGCGAAGTTCCTGAAATAGCGCTTCGAGACACCAGAAACAGCCGCCGCCAAGTGTGACCATCTCGCTTGCCATAACTGTCCACCCTATTTAATAAATGAAACCATGAAATATCAAATAGATAATAACACTATTCATTTTTAAACTTTATAGTGTATACTCTCATCTGCAAATGCCCTCCTCTGTCAAAGGGGGATATACTACCACTCCCATAATAATGGAGATACACATGAAGACCTTGAAAAAAACTCTCGCTATCGCACTGTTAGCCGCTTTCATCCTGCCTGCATGCAGCAGCAAGACTGTCGTTGAAGAGGCGCCAGCGCCTGCTCCAATGCCAGTAGAGAGAGGTTAATTCCAACCTCCTGAACTCCGGGCGGATCTTCTGTCCGGGGTTCTTCCAACCCCCTCTTTTTTTACTCTTCCCCACCCTCCTCAACACCCATCAGTCAATTTTTTTCACAAATGTGATAAATTTTTGCAAGATTTCTCAGGAAACATGGTCTATTATTAGGACTCTCTCAACGCAACTGAGAGTTATAATCATTAACCACTGAGGAAACACACCATGAATACTGCAAAAAAAGCTTCCGGCGTAGCAATCGCAACAGCAGCTGCAGCACTCTTTCTATCCGGCATGTCCGGCGTAGCCGTCGCTGCAGAAGGCGCAAGTGCTGATGTTCACTGCTATGGCGTCACCTCCTGCAAAGGCACAAGCGCTTGTAAAACAGCGTCCAACGCATGCAAGGGACAGAACAGCTGCAAAGGACAGGGATTTCTCTCCATGAGCGCCGAAGAGTGCGCTAAAAAAGGCGGCAAAACCTCCGAAGGTTAAACCACCAGTTTTATAAGCCAAAGATTCTCCGGACAACGCGTCCGGAGCATTTCCTCCTCTTCCAGCAGTACCAGATGTCTACATCCCCACAACTACCTGCCCTTGGCTTCGGCCTGGGACTACGCAAGGAACACTACACCACGATTCTTGAGACATCTCCAGATGTTGACTGGTTCGAGGTGCTGACCGAAAACTACCTGGTGTCCGGCGGCAAGCCGCGCTACTTTCTCGATCAGATCAGGGAACGTTATCCTGTCGTCATGCACGGGGTCTCCATGTCAATCGGTGGCAGTGATGCTCTGAATATGGATTATCTGCAGCAGGTCAAAGATCTTGCGCAGCAGATCGAGCCCCGCTGGATCTCCGACCACCTCTGCTGGACCGGCCTGAACGGACTCAATGCGCATGACCTGCTACCGCTTCCCTACACAGAAGAAGCCATCAAACACGTGGTAAAACGCGTTGAGAAAGCACAGGATTTTCTTGGCAGACGCATGCTGCTGGAGAATGTCTCCAGTTATGTCACCTATACCGATTCGGAGATATCGGAGTGGGAATTCATCAGCACTATCGCCGAACAGGCTGACTGCCTGATACTGCTGGACGTGAACAATATCTATGTGAGTTCAGTCAATCATGAGTTCGATCCACTTGATTATCTGCATGGCGTTCCGGCTGACAGGGTGCAGCAGTACCATATTGCCGGCCACAGCGATTTCACCGATTATGCAATCGACACCCATGATGCCGAAATCATCCAACCTGTGTGGGATCTCTATGCACAAGCCGTGCAACGCTTCGACAATGTCTCCACCATGATCGAACGGGATGACAATATCCCGGAACTCTCTGTGTTGCTTGATGAACTGGACAAGGCGCGTGATATTGCCGCAAAATATCAGCCATGAGTCATGAAAAAAGCCCCCTTTTGGAACTGCAGCAGGAGTTTATTCGTCTGCTGATGAATGGCGACCAGAAGATACAGTCGCGTATTATCGGCACCCAAAAAGTCCCGGTTGAAACCCGCCTGGGGATCTACGCCGATGCCTATCGATTCCGTCTCATCGATGCGCTCGCTGACAGCTATCCGAGTGTGCATAGCCTGCTGGGAGATGATGATTTTATCGCGTTGGCCAATGCCTATATTGACCATTGCCCCTCGCAGCACTTCTCGATTCGCTGGTTTGGCCACCAGCTGCCGACGTTTCTGCAGCAGACCGCGCCCTACAGCGGCTCACCGGCTCTGTGGGAGATGGCGCTGTTCGAGTGGACCCTGAGGGATGTTTTCGATGCACAGGACTTCACACCCCTGACGATGGATGACCTGCGGCAACTGCCCGCTGAACGCTGGAGTGATTTGCAACTGCAGTTCAACCCGACCATTCAGCGCATCGAACTCAGCTGGAATGTTCCGGCGTTGTGGCAGGAGATTGACAAGCAGCTCGATCCCTCGGAACCAATCTCCTGCGAATACCCGCTGCCGTGGGTCTGCTGGCGCAAAATCGATCAAAAAAACTGGTTTCGCTCCATGGACGTCGATGAAGCCTGGGCACTCGACCAGATGCGTCAACAGGCGAGCTTCGCCGACATCTGCGAAGGCTTGTGCGAATGGATCGATGCACAGCATGCGCCGCAGCGCGCCGCCGGGCACATCAGCCGCTGGTGTGAAGATGAGTTGATCACCGCTATCCTTCCTCTAAAATAACATCCATGAAACCAGCTCTATCAACAAACACCGCATGACTGCTGAGATCGAAATTCAACGGGCATCATCTGCCACCGATCTGCCGTGTGACAGTGATTTTCAACGCTGGGCGTCAGCTGCCTTACAGGATAATGAAGAAACCAGTGTTGTTATTCGTCTCGTCGATAGTGAAGAGAGCCTGCAGTTAAACAACAACTATCGCGGGCGCGACAAACCCACCAATGTGCTCTCCTTCCCTTTCGAAGCCCCCGCAGAGATTGCTGACAACTCTCTTGGCGATATTGTCATCTGCGCCCCGGTTGTCGAGCAGCAGGCCCGACAGCAAAACAAACCCCTGAATGCTCACTGGGCGCACATGGTGGTGCATGGAATGCTGCATCTGCAGGGGTATGACCATCAGGATGATGAGCAAGCAGAAGAGATGGAGAGACTGGAGGGTGAAATTCTTGCTACACTTGGGTTTCCTGACCCTTATTAGGAAGACTCTGATCAAGTCGCTCCGCGTCTTGATCAGAGTCTTCCCACAAGTTTTTCTATGGGGGAAGGGGCAACACCAACATGTTTTGACCGGTATTTGCTTACCCTTCCCCCAAACCCCCATCCCACGGACGTATTCAGAGGTTCCTTAGAATTAGATGATCAACAAAGACAAACCTCCGAGTCGGAGCCTGACATCCTGGTTCAAACGTCTCGGCAAATCATTTTGTAGTGGCCCCGAAACTCGTGAAGATTTGCTGGAACAGTTAAAAAGCGCCCGCAGCCGCGCGCTCATCGACATGGA
>JAUVEG010000195.1 GCA_030594925.1 Gammaproteobacteria bacterium | reverse complement strand
AAATCGCGCTTCTGCAGCAACTCCGGGCGACGCAACCATGTACGCCCCAGTGACTGCTGCAACCGCCACAGGCGGATGGCCTCGTGATCACCGCTGAGCAGTACGCCCGGTACGCTCATGCCATCGATCACCTCGGGCCTGGTGTAGTGCGGACAGTCAAGCAGCCCATCTACATGGGACTCCTGCAAGGCCGATTCCTGATGGCCCAGTGCGCCCGGCAACAACCGGATGACCGCATCCATCAATATCATCGCCGGCAACTCGCCTCCTGAAAGGACGTAGTCACCCACCGACCACTCTTCATCAATCTCTGTTTCAAGCAGGCGTTCGTCAACGCCTTCATAACGTCCTGCAAGCAAAATCAATCCTGATTGCGTGCTGAAGTGCTGCAGCGCATGCTGTGTCAGCGGTTGACCCTGCGGGCTCAGATAAATCACTTTGCTGTGTGGAGCCTGCTGACGCACTGCATCAATTGCCGCGCGCAGTGGTTCTACTTTCATCAACATACCCGGACCGCCGCCATAAGGGCGATCATCCACGCTGCGATGCACATCCCGTGTGAAATCCCTGGGGTTCCAACAGTTGATGCTGGCCAATCCACGCTTCAGCGCCCTTCCGCTGATGCCGCTGTCAAGGGCGGCAAACATCTCCGGAAAGAGCGTAACGATATCAAATTGCAATCCTAAAACTCCGGATCCCAGTCAACGATCATCCGTCCAACTTGCAGATCAACCTGTGTCACCACCTGACCGGCCACATAGGGCACCAGGCGCTCCCTGGCTCCACTATTCTCCTCCCTGACAACCAGAACATCATTGGCTCCGGTCTCGAAGAGATGATCTACGACACCCAGTTCGACACCATCAGTGGTTATAACTTTCAGACCTTCAAGATCTATCCAGTAGTATTCACCGGGTTTTGCCGTAGCGAGCTGATCACGTGTTATGGCAATTTCGCAACCGGAGAGTGTGGCCGCCATATCCCGGTCGTCGATACCCGCGAGCTTGACAACAACATTTTTTCCCTGTTTGCGGCCGTTTTCAACTGCAATACGCTGCCAGCCATGCTGACGCTTCAGCAGCCACTCGGAATATCTGGTAATGCCTTCACGCGGATCGGTATCAGAAAAGACCTTGACCCAGCCTCTAACACCATAAAGCCCGGTGACACGACCCAGTGTGATCAGCTCCTGATCATTCAGCGAGGTGTCATCGGACATAATCTTAAGCCATCATTGCAGATGACTGATCACAAATCAGGCTGCTTCTGCAGCTTCTACAGCTTTAGCTGCTTCCTTGCGATAATCCTTGACCAGCTTGGCGACACGATCTGAAGGCTGTGCGCCCAAACCAACCCAGTGATCGACGCGATCCATGGCGATACGCAGACGCGTTTCACCACCTGTGGCGGCGGGATTAAAAAAACCCAGACGCTCGATATAACGACCGTCACGCGCACGGCGACTGTCAGCCACGGCTATATGATAGAAAGGCTTCTTCTTGGCGCCAGTTCTGGAAAGACGAATAGTAACCATACTTATCTCTTGTATTTCTTGCTAAATATAGGAATACCTGCTGCTCGACAGACGGCATCAGGATAAACAGCGCATTGTACTGATTTTCAGGAAAATGTGAAGTGAAATCATCACATTTATAGTAAATTTTATAACTTCTCAATATTCGAGTGTGAATGCCGTCATTGCGAGGGAGCCTGAGCGACCGCGGCACTAATTTTGCCAGGAGCAAAATTGAACGCGTCTTGTGCGACCCGCAGGGTAAATTACAAGGATGTAATTTATAATCTCGATGGTAATGGAAGATCGCTTCACTTCGCCTTCAGGAATAATGGTGAGGGGCGTGAGCAGGATGCAGAAGCTTCGTTCGCGATGACAGCCGTTTTTTCCAACTTCATAATTCACAGGGTCCTTGATTAAGAATCATTATATCGCCTTATTCAGACTTTACTGATCCTCTTATATTGAGAATGATTATTAATAAAGCGCTATTGATAAATAATTATCATGTGCATATCAGGTATCTATATCAGCATAGAGGGTCTACTCTTTAAAATACCCATATCAAGAGGCAAGAGAGAATGAACACTCACAATGCCGTTGTCATCGTACATATCGATGAGACACTGACTGATAAAGAGATCCAGAATGTAGAGCGGGAACTTTCTGCCGGTGACGGCGTACAAGCTGCCTGCATGCATGTACGCACACGACACCTGATGGTTGTTGACTATGACTCAGAACGAATCAAGTCGATTCAGTTGCTCGGGCAGGTTCGGTCACAAGGACTGCACGCAGAATTAATTGGCGGGATTTAATTCTGTTTTATCAAATTTAGAATCAACCACAGATACACACAGATGAACACGGATTTTAGTAATTTCTCAATAACCCCGTGCATAGCAACAATTCATAGGATGTGCTGAGTGAAACGAAGCTTCCGCGTCCTGCTTACGCCCCTGACCTACGTCCATGTAGGCCAAGCGCATCGATTTGGCGCAGATATTGATGCACCTCGTGCCTCGGCACATCCTATGCAGAATCGAGCACACGGGGTTATTGAGACGTTACGGATTTTATTTCAATCTGTGTCTATCTGTGTGTATCTGTGGTTAAAAAATCAGGTGCTGTTATCAACTCTTCAAGCCAACGCCTTTTCTCAGCAGATAGAGGGATGCTGCGGTCAAAGCCGCAATGAAAGCAACAATAATCGCGAAAGCCACTCCCACATGAATATCTGACACGCCCAGCAGTCCGTATCGAAATGCATTCACCATGTAGAGAATCGGGTTCGCCAGGGAGACAGTTTGCCAGAACTCCGGCAGCAGGTGGATGGAGTAGAATACGCCGCCCAGATAGGTCAGAGGCGTCAAAATAAAAGTTGGAACGATCGAGATATCGTCAAAACTGTTGGCGTAAACGGCATTGATAAAACCGGTCAGTGAAAACAGCACCGATGTCAGAAAAAAAACAGCTGTTGCGATCATATAGCTGTGGATGCTGAGATCCGTGAACAGCATGGAGATCACCGTTACGACAACTCCCACCAGCATCCCGCGCGCCACCCCTCCACTCACATAACCCGCCAGAATAATCCAGTTCGGCACAGGTGAAATCAAAATCTCCTCGACATGGTGCATGAACTTGGCCTGGTAGAAACTGGAGACCACATTGGCGTAGGAGTTGGTGATGACAGCCATCAGCACCAACCCCGGCACGATAAAATCGACATAGTCGAAACCGTCCATCTTGCCGATGCGCTCGCCAATCAGTTGGCCGAAGATGACGAAATAGAGTGTCATGGTGATGGCCGGCGGCAGTACGGTTTGCGGCCAGATGCGAATGAAGCGCAAAAATTCCTTGATGACGATGGTCTTGAATGGAATCCAGTAGATATCGCGCCTCATTGCTGCCCGCCATCATCACTGGTCAACTCCAGGAAGAGCTGCTCCAGGCGATTCTGCTTGTTACGCATGCTCGAGACCTCCAGTTTGCTCTCCGCCAACCGGCAAAACAGATCTGTCAGACTCTGTCCCTGCTTGACCGTCACCTCAAGCGTCGTTGCATCGCGTTTCAGGACATCAAAGCCCTCAAGCTCAGGCGCCGCATCGAACGGTTGCTGCAGATTCAGCACAAAGGATTGCTGGTGCAATTTTGCCAGCAGAACATTCATCGAACTCTGCTCGACAATTTTGCCACGATGGATAATCGCTATGTTGCGGCACAGGCTCTCCGCTTCTTCCAGATAGTGCGTCGTCAGGATGATGGTTGTTCCCTGCTCATTGAGTTGGCGCAGAAACCTCCACATGGAGAGACGAATTTCGATATCGACGCCTGCAGTGGGCTCATCAAGAATCAACAAGCGCGGACGATGCACCAGGGCGCGGGCAATCATCAGGC
>JAUVEG010000180.1 GCA_030594925.1 Gammaproteobacteria bacterium | reverse complement strand
AAAATAGCAGCGGGAAACATAATTTACTCTGGACAAAAAATATGAGAAAAGAGTCCCGCATAATTTCATTATTAAAAGAACGTGCCAATTGCAAAACATGTAATCTTTCAAATCTGTGTCTGCCAGTCGGGATTTCCGAAGGTGATGTGGATAAACTGGATTCCATCGTGCATCGAAATACGCCCTACCATCGCGGTGACCTGCTGTTTAAGCAGGGTGACCATTTTAGAGGCCTCTATGTCGTTAAATCAGGTTCTGTAAAGAGCTATTATGAGGATCGTGAGGGGTTGGAGCATGTTGTCGGGTTTTTTCTGCCAGGTGAAATCATTGGACTGGAAGCGATTCATTCAGGATGCTACAACTGCACGGCAACGGTGCTTGAAACGACCGCTGCCTGCGAAGTGCCTTTCGAGCAGCTTGAGCAGCTGACCGAAGAGATTCCGGGGTTGCAGCATCAGTTGTTGCGTTTGCTGAGCAAGGAGGTTCACAATGATTGCGGTATGGTTGCGCTGCTGGGAAACAACTCCGCCGAACAGCGTGTTGCCGCTTTCCTGGTGTCACTCTCTTCCCGCCATCATAGCAGGGGACTCTCTTCCAAAGAATTTAACCTGAGCATGTCTCGGGCTGAGATTGCAAGCTATCTGGGATTGGCTGTGGAGACCGTGAGCCGTACATTCTCCCGGTTCCAGGAGAAAAATTTGCTCGTGGTAGAGCGAAAAAATATCAAGCTACTGGATATCAATGCTCTCTCTGCTATCGGTGGACAGTGCTCCACAGAGCCGCGCCAGCGTTCCGGCAGACGCCACGCATAGCACATTTCCATTGCCACTCGCGCTCACGCCCCTCACCTATGTCCCTGGTCGCTTCCGGCATCCTGCCTCTGGCGACACTTATACATCCATGTATGACGTAGGCGAAGCGCGCAGCGATTCGATCAGAGCTTCCTTAGACGCAGCCAGTCGGCTTGGGCAGACCGCCATATTTTGAAATCGGCTTCATGGGGCCTGTTTGCCACTGCATGTAGAGCTCCTTCTTGTCGACACCGACATATTTGACGAACTTGCGAATCGGCGGCACAACATTTTCTGACTCGTAATATTCACGCGCTTTGAAAATCTGCTCCCACATCTCTTCTGTGATCTCAAAATCGTCGGCTTCAGCCATTGCCTTGCCGATTTCAAGCGTCCAGTTATCCATACTCCGCAGATATCCGTCTCCATCGCGTTCCGGAATTTCAATACTCATCTTCTTACCTTGTTAAGTGTACGTTAAATAACCTGCCATAATAACCTAGTAAAACGCTAAAGAATAGCTTTTTTTCAAATGAGGTAAAATATTAGAAAAGCTTTTCTTCAGCGGCATCATCGATAACCTTTTCAGTAACCGGCTATAACAATGAGTGAACTAGTCAAACAAGCAAGAGAGTTTGCAACCGTGGCGCACCAGCGTATCAACCACCGCCGAAAATACACCAAACAGCCTTACGAGGTTCATCTGAAATCTGTGGCGCAGATCGTGGCGTCTGTCACCGATGATGAGGAGATGATCGCCGCTGCCTGGCTGCATGACACGGTCGAGGATACGGCGGCTACGCACTATGACATCGAACAGCAGTTCGGCAAGGGGGTGCATGACATGGTCTATGCGTTGACCGATATCAGTAAACAGGGCGATGGCAACCGTGCGACACGCAAAGGCATTGACAGGGCGCATCTGGCCAGGGCTTCGGTGCGTGCAAAAAGCGTCAAGCTGGCCGATTTGATCGATAATCTGCGCGACATCTGTAAACATGATGCAAAATTTGCAAAGGTCTATCTGCAGGAGATGTCAGCGCTGCTTGAGGTGCTGGGGGAGGGTGATGAAGCCCTGTTGCGCAGAGCCGGCAGGGAGTTATGCCGTTGTTCGGGAAAACTGGGTCTGGATCAGCCGCCTGGTTCAATGCTGGTTGAGGAGGAGAGAGTCGTACCCTGGCATGAAGGCTTTTCCCAGCGCCGCGTACAACGTATTTTCAAAGAGGTTTTTACGGCGCGTGATGTCGGTGAACTACTGCGCTCTTTTGATGCAGAGCGGCTTTCATCTGATGTGAAAGGGGTGATGCAGGAGCAGTCTCTTCCGGTTGCGGGGGTCAGAAAAGATGGCCAGGTTACAGGCTATGTTAGAATTGAAGACTTGAGTTCAGGGACATGCGGTCAGCGCGCCCGCAGCTTCAGTTATGACCAGATGGTGTATGACGATACCTCCCTGATGGACGTTGTTCTCATACTGACGCGGCATGACTACTGCTTTCTCGCCATACTCGACGAGGTTGTTGGTGTGGTCACCCGTGTGGACATGGAGAGGCCCATCGTCAGAATGTGGCTGTTTGGCATGATTACCATCATTGAGATTGAGTTTGCCGCCTCGATCCGTAGAAAATGGCCGAATGAGAGCTGGCGTGATCTCTGCCCGGCGGGGCGTCTGAGAAAAGCCGAAGCGCTGTGCGAAGAGCGGCTGCGCATCTCTCAGCAGAGTGATCTGCTCGACTGCCTGCAGCTGGGTGACAAGGCAAGAGTGCTCTTCAGTGATGCGGAGATACTCAAGCAGATTGGCTTCAACTCCAGGTCGGAAGCTGACAAGGCGATAAAGAGCATTGAATCATTACGCAACAATCTCGCGCATGGGCAGAGCATAGTCGCTTATGACTGGCCGTCGATTGTCGCCCTCTCACAAGGGGTTCAGCGCATGATGGCGAATAATTAACGCCTTCTTGCCCAACTCCAGCGCCATTCCAACACAGCTAAAAATCTCAACACAGGTATCAGAGATGAATATCGCTTACAAACAGATCTATTTAATCCTCGTTGTTACTGCTGCAGTCATGCTGATGACAGCCTGCGCCTCTATTGGGAAAATAGAAAATCAACCGCTAGCGCATATTCCTGACGGGCCGCATGGCTACAGCCTGGAGAAGCATGCCCAGGGTTATGAGCGGGGTGAAACCGAACTGGTGCTTGCTTTTTCGGGGGGAGGCACACGTGCGGCTGCCCTCTCCTATGGGGTGTTGAAGGAGTTGCGGGATACAACGGTTCATAGCAAGGGTCAAAACCTGCGCATGCTGGATGAAGTCGACCGCATCAGCTCTGTCTCAGGCGGCAGCTTTACCGCAGCCTATTACGGCCTCTTTGGTGATCGAATTTTCGAGGATTATGAACAGGTTTTTTTGAAAAAGGATGTTCAGGCTGATCTGAAAGATCTGGTTCTGAGTGTTACCGGTTTCATCGGACGGGTCATTAAAGCGACAAGCCGCACAGAGGAGGCGGTCAGATATTATGATGAGCATATTTTCCATGGAAAAACTTTTGCCGATCTCGAAAAGTCGAAAGGCCCTCTGATTCTTATCAATGCCTCTGATCTCAATTCAAGGAGTCAGTTTGTCTTTGTCCAGCCGCAGTTTGATGCGCTCTGTTCGGATCTCTCCACCTTCAAAGTCGCCAGGGCAGTGGCCGCATCTTCTGCGGTGCCGATTCTTTTTGATCCGATTCTGTTGCAGAGTAATTCAGATTGCCACGCTTCCAAATCAGCGTGGTTGAAAGAGGCGGAGGAGCGCGCCAGGCGTACCGATGATAAACGCATGGAAGAGTATGTGGAGAGTATGAATTACTACTCCGAGCATCCGGAGAGGCCTTATGTCACGCTTGTCGATGGTGGTGTAACAGATAATCTGGGTGTGCGCACCCTGCACCGGGTTGCTAAACTCAGGGGGGCCAGCAGGCTGGGCTACAGCAAGAACAATCGCAGCAATCATGTCAAACGCTTTGTTATCATCGTTGTCAATGCCTCGACCTCCACGCCAACTGAAATTGGCAAAAGCAGGAAATTGCCGTCAATTGGGAACAGTTTCAATGCGCTGACAGACATGCAGTTGCATCTTTATAATACGGAAACCAACGAGCTTCTGAAAAGTGAGTTGAAAAAATGGGCGCAGCTGGTTGCTCCTCCCGGTCAAAAGATCACACCCTATTATATCGAACTGGATTTTACAGCCTTGAAAGATCCCGCTGAGATCACATTTTTCAACAACATTCCCACCAGCTTTTCACTCGAAACCGAGCAGGTCGATCGGCTTATTGATCTGGCCGGGCG
>JAUVEG010000149.1 GCA_030594925.1 Gammaproteobacteria bacterium | reverse complement strand
TGTGGCGTGATATCTGTGTCGCCAACAAGGACCAACTGGCGACGCTGGTGGAGGATTTCGCCACCGAGCTGCAGTTATTAGCGACCGCAATACGCGCCGGAGAGCAGCAGCAACTCGAACAGATCTTCGAAAATGCCAAGGAGACCAGGGACAGCTTCATCGATGGCGTGGATGGCGAATGATTAACCACAGATGCACATTGTGCCTCCATCGGATATTGCGCAGGGTCGGGGTTTTACTTTCAGCGCCGCTGTGAATACCTCCCTGTACGCTCTGATAAAACATCCCTGTTTAATACAGCCCTGAAAGGAAAAACCCGACCCTGCTTGCAGCACAGAGTTACTGAGTTGTTAGCAGATGAACACAGATTTATCCCTCCGGTTTTCCGCGATATTTGCAAAACTCCGTCATTCCGGCATGCTTTTAGCCGGAATCCATGCGTCTTGATCTGTAAATGGTTGGTTTTATAGATTCCGGCCTTCGCCGGAATGACGTATTTGAGAGTTTTGCAAGATGCTTTTCATTATCCGGTTTAAAGTTTGTCATCTCGACGCAGGAGAGATCCTAGTGCTCGATGCCACAAGAGTTAAAGCCGCTTGACCAACTGCTGCAACGCCTTTCCCCTGTGGCTGAGGCTGTTTTTTGTGGCGGCATCGAGTTCTGCGGAGGAGCACCCCTCTTCAGGAACGAAAAACACAGGATCATAGCCAAATCCGTTCTCTCCCTGCGGAGCTGTCAGTATGCGCCCCTCCCAGGTTCCCTGGCAGATAATCGGGGTTGGATCTTCGGCGTGGCGCATATAGATCATCAGACACTGAAAACGGGCGTTGCGCTGCTCTTCAGGCACACTCTTTAACGCGTTCAGCAGTTTGCGCAGATTCTCCTCATCGCTTGAACCCTCTCCCGCGTATCTGGCCGAGTAGATGCCCGGAGCGCCATCGAGTGCATCGACTTCTATACCGGAATCGTCTGCGATGGCCGGCAGGCCGCTGAGTTTGGCCGCATGACGCGCCTTGATGATGGCGTTCTCAACGAAGGTGAGGCCATCCTCGACGGCATCCTCGATATCGAATTGCGCCTGCGGCAGCACCTCGATGCCGGAGTTCTGCAGCAGTTGATTGATTTCACGGACTTTACCTGCATTGTTGGATGCCAGCACGATGCGTTTGTTTGACATGGTTGTGTTCGATTGGAATTTTAGATAGATCAGTTATCATATCATCGCAAGCAAACCATAACCCCGTCATTGCGAGCAAAGCTTCCGCGTCTGCCGACAGGGATGTACAAATGCCGTGAGCGCAAGGATGCGCAGAAACGGCCTGCTCACACCCCTGATCTGCGTCCATGTAGGCCACACAGAAGAGGGACGGCAGGGCAAGCAGGATCGGGAAGTTATTTTTGGACAACGACTTACCCTGTAAATCATCAGACAATCGCTATTCAGAGGAAAAATAGGTTAGAATGTCAGGCCTTTAATTCTATAGCAGTTTAACTCCTCTTCATCTCTGTGACCGACTTAGCAAACTCCACAGTTCATCTGCAGGCTGATTCAGTCGAGTGCAGCCGTGATGACCGTCTCCTGTTCGAGAATCTTTCTGTCGAAGTATCCGGCGGTGAGGCGCTGATCCTTGAGGGGCGCAACGGCACCGGCAAGACCACGCTGCTGCGCATACTGTGTGGATTGCGCCGTCCGGATGAGGGAGAGGTGCGCTGGGGCGGCGTTCCCATCGAGGAGTGCGCTGTCGATTTTCATCGTCACATGGTCTATGTCGGTCATCTCGACGGCATCAAGCGCGAGTTGACTGCGCTGGAGAATCTGCGTGTGCTGCAGACGCTCAGCGGCAGGGGTAGATACAGCGTTGAAGAGGCGTTGGAGGCCGTCAAGCTGGGCGGTTTCGAGGATATCCCGGTGCATTTTCTCTCTGCGGGGCAGAAACGCCGCGCCGCACTGGCGCGTCTGCTGGTGACCGACGCGCGTCTGTGGGTATTGGACGAGCCTTTCACTTCGCTGGATGTACACGGCATCGAGCTGGTCGAGAGCCTCATGGATGCGCATCTTTCCGCCGCCGGCGCGCTGGTGATGACATCCCACCATCAGGTGCATCTCTCCGCGGGCGTCATCAAGCGCCTGAATCTTTCGGAGGGCTAGGCGATGTCTGTGTGGCAAGCATTTATCGAGTTGTTGAAGCGCGATCTGCGGCTGGCGATGCGTCGCCGCGCCGAGATCGCCAATCCGCTGCTGTTCTTTGTGATGGTGATCGTGCTGTTCCCGCTGGGTGTCGGCGCCGAGCCGAATCTGCTGGAGCGCATGTCCGCCGGCGTGGTGTGGGTGGCTGCACTGCTGGCGGCGCTGTTGACGCTGGACAGCATTTTTCGCTCTGATTTTGAGGACGGCACCCTCGAGCAGCTGCTGCTCAGTGCCCAGCCGCTCTCCGTCATGGTGCTGGCGAAGGTGGTTGCCCACTGGCTGGTTACCGGCCTGCCGCTGCTGCTGGTTGCGCCTTTGCTGGCGATGCTGCTGGGGATGAAATCAGCAGCCATGGGCACATTGATGCTTTCGCTGTTGCTGGGGACGCCGGTGTTGAGCCTCATCGGCGCTATAGGCGTGGCATTAACCGTGGGACTGCGCCGTGCCGGTGTGATATTGTCGCTGCTGGTTTTGCCGCTGTATGTGCCGGTATTGATCTTCGGCGCCGCCGCTGTGGATGCTGCGGCTTCCGGGCTTCCGGTCGCCGGACAGCTCTATATTCTTGCAGCTTTTCTGGCGATGGCGCTTTCGCTGGCACCGGTGGCTGCTGCTTCTGCATTACGTATCAGTCTGAGTTGATATGAATAGTTTCATGAAATGGTTTCACAAGTGGGGATCTCCGCCCTGGTTCTACCGGGTCAGCGGCAAGATGCTGCCATGGTTGACCGGGCTGTTCGTCATCACCCTGGTTTATGGCCTTTATGCCGGCCTGGTTCTGGCCCCTGCCGATTATCAGCAGGGCGACAGCTTCCGCATCATCTATGTGCATGTACCAGCCGCCTGGATGGGGATGTTCATCTACATGGTGATGGCCGCTGCCGCAGTGGTGCACCTGGTGTGGCGCATAAAAATTGCTGACGTGGTGCTCATCAGCAGCGCCCCGATCGGCGCGGCGTTTGCCTTTATCGCGCTGGTGACAGGCTCCCTGTGGGGCAAGCCGATGTGGGGCACCTGGTGGACCTGGGATGCGCGCCTGACATCGGAGCTGCTGCTGCTGTTTATCTACCTGGGGATCATTGCGCTGCACTCCGCAGTGGAAGATCGTCAGAGCGCCGGTCGGGCAACTGCTGTGCTGACGCTGGTCGGCGTGGTCAATATTCCGATTATTCACTACTCGGTGGTGTGGTGGGACACGCTGCATCAGGGCACGACGGTGATGAGACTGGATGGGCCGGCTATAGCCCCACAAATGTTATGGCCACTATTATCAATGGCAATTGCATTCAAACTCTATTACGTTATCGTGATGATGCTGAGTGCGCGTGGTGAAATACTGGCGCGTGAGACAAAAAGTCGCTGGGTGCGTGAACTGGTTGGTGGTGAGTGATGTCTGAATTTTTTCATATGGGCGGATACGCCTTTTATGTCTGGGCTTCCGTTGGCGTGACTGCGGTGGTGATGATTGCTCTTGCAGCGTCAGCAATCCTGAGGCACAGACGTGAGTTATGCCGTATTTCACGTCGTTTGAGACGAGAGAGGAAAAGTGTATGAATCCAAAGCGTAAACAGCGGTTGATTTTGATTTCGGCCATGGTGATCGGCGTCGTCGTGGCAGTCAGTCTGATACTGCTGGCCTTGAATGAGAACATCAATCACTACTTTGACCCGACCCAGGTCGTTGCAGGCGAAGCGCCGCAAGATCACACCTTCCGCATCGGCGGCATGGTGGTCGACGGCAGTGTGCAGCGCGAAGTTGGAGAGTTGATGGTTTCATTTGGACTGACCGACTACCAGAAGACTGTCACGGTCACCTATGACGGCATACTACCCGACCTGTTTCGCGAGGGGCAGGGGGTTGTTGCACTGGGTAAACTCAAAGACGGCGTCTTCGTCGCCGAAGAGGTGCTGGCCAAGCACGATGAGAATTACATGCCACCCGAAGTGGCGGCATCGCTGAAAAAAGAACCGCCGCAAGCAGCGAATTAGGAGTCCTCACACCACTGATGTTATTTTGTCACAAAAAAAATTAACCACGGAACACACGGAACAGACGGAAAGACAACAAGATGATTTCGTGTGCTCCGTGGTTAAAAAGAGAGACGTAGGGTGGTATAAGCGGTAGCGCATCCCACCTTTTTCGGTGCAATGAGCGGAGCTTATTGACACCCTACATTCATATTCTGTAAATAAACGAAAAATCACGGTACATACTGAAGAACCGGACAATAAACCATTCCGTGTCGTCCGTGTGTTCCGTGGTTAAAAATTGAAAAATGAACGTGAAATGAGACAATTATGATACCGGAAATTGGACAAATCGCACTGATTCTTGCTCTCGGCATTGCCGTGATCCAGGCATTTTTCCCGCTTGCCGGAGCGCAGTTGGGAATCCGCTCCTGGGTGAGTGTCGCGCGTCCTGCGGCGAATCTACAAAT
>JAUVEG010000215.1 GCA_030594925.1 Gammaproteobacteria bacterium | reverse complement strand
GTTGTGCGTTCAATCCGTTTGAGCTGTTTTTGCGCTTCGACCCAGTAGTTGACAGGGCGTGAACGCATCAGCCACCACCTGAGGGTAAGAGCGATAATGAGCATCAGGATCAGCACGATCCACCAGCCCGGCGCAGGCGGCCACCAGCTGAGTGGATCGGGCATATCCGGGCCGCGCAGAGGGAGTTCGTCATTCATCGGTTGCGCTCTGCCAGGTGGTGCTGCAGGGTAAGGAAGATGTCATCCTGTGTTGAGAGCTGAATCAGCGAGAAGTGGTGCTTATTCGCAAGTTGCTGCAGCTGCTCAACTCTGGAGGTCGACTGTTTTTGATAATCTACGCGCGCTTTTTTTCGGGAGAAGTCAAGCTGTAGAAAACGTTTGCTGTCGGTGACTCTCCATTGGCCGGCCGCAGGAAACTGCTGCTCCATGGGATCGCTGATCATTAACAGATAAAGATCGCTGTGGCGCGCCAGTACGGCGAGCTGTTTGCGCACAACCGCGTCGATGCCGTGAAAATCGCTCAACAGGAAAATCCGCGAGCCGGGAGTCACGACGCGGCGCAGATTAGTCAGCGTTTCTGATAACTGCTGTCTCTGTGACTGCATCTCTGTTTGTGGCCGGTGGAGCGTCGCTTCACTGATCATCTTCAACAGATGCAGCAGTCGTGAACGGTTTCTCAGTGGACGCACTTCATGAATGTTTTCGCCATTAAAAATCAGGCCGCCGACACGGTCACCAGCCTTCCAGGCGTTCCATGCCAGCAGTGCTGCAGCCTGTGCGGCGATGACAGACTTGAAGACGCCGCGCGTGGCGAAGAACATCGGCGGCTGCAGATCGACGCACAGCAGCACCGGCCGCTCGCGCTCCTCCTGAAAAAGCTTGGTGTGCAATTTGCCGCTGCGCGCCGTGACGCGCCAGTCGAGGTTGCGCACATCGTCGCCATCCTCGTAGGGACGGGTTTCTGCGAAATCCATGCCGCGCCCCTTGAAGGGGGAGAGGTGCAGCCCCTGCAGCGAGGCGCGAATAATGCTTCTCGGTGAGGTCAGGTGCTGCGCCTTGCCGCCGAGACGAATCAGCGACTGCAGCGACACGGAGACAACACCGTCCAGTTCAGGCTGGAGGCTTTTGCTGGAAATTGCCGTCATGGGACTGCAATTTTCTCCAGCAGGCGATCGATGACGTGATCGGTGGTGATTCCTTCGGCTTCCGCCTCATAGTTCAGCAGCAGACGGTGGCGCAGTACATCATGCGCGATCTCCTGCACATCTTCCGGTCCGACATAGTCCCGTCCGGCAAGCCAGGCGCGTGCACGCGAACAGCGATCCAGCGCCAGGGTTGCACGCGGGCTGGCGCCCCATGAGATCCATCCGGCAAGATCTTCGCCATAGGTTTCCGGTTTTCGTGTCGCCAGCACCAGTTGAATCAGGTAATCCTCAATCGGTTGGGAGAGATAGGTTTCGATCACCTGCTGGCGGGCGACATGGATGTCATTGCGGGTAACGACGCCTCTCTCAGCGGGCGCCTCGTCAGCAAGCTGTTCGCGCACTTCGCCGCGCACCAGGTGTAGTATCTGCTTCTCATGCTCCCTCTCCGGGTAGTCAACGGTCACATGCATCAGGAAGCGGTCAAGCTGTGCCTCGGGCAGCGGGTATGTCCCCTCCTGCTCGATCGGGTTCTGCGTGGCCATGACGAGGAAAGGGTCAGGCAGTTTGCGCGTCACTCCGGCGACAGTGACCTGCCTCTCCGCCATCGCTTCCAGCAGCGCTGACTGCACCTTTGCCGGTGCGCGGTTGATCTCGTCGGCAAGGATCAGGTTGTGAAACAGCGGTCCTGGCTGGAAGTGGAATTTTCCCTCCTGCTGGGAGAAGATGTCTGTGCCGGTGATGTCCGCCGGCATCAGATCCGGCGTAAACTGTATGCGCTGATAGTCGCTTTCGAGATGCTGGCCAAGGACATGGATGGCGCGCGTCTTGGCAAGTCCCGGGGCTCCTTCGACCAGCAGGTGTCCATCCGCCAGCAGTGCGATGATCAGTCGATTGACGAGTGTTGGCTGGCCGATCACCTGCTGCTGAAGCCACTGTTCGAGTTTCTGAAAGGTGCTGATTTGAGACATGGGACTCCGTTGAGTTTTTTTACTGACGCATTAATAGAGTGATCTTATCAATACCCGTTGTTGAAGGGTAGCATTCATCGATGCATTTATCTCTATCTCTTCAATCGTTAAGTGACCGCAGTGATAGCGGGGCAAAAAATCCTTTCATCAAGGGTACAATTGCTGCTTATCAGAACAACATCTCATCGGCAGGAATGGATTTATGATCATTACGCTCTCTCCGTCCAAGGGACAGGATTTCGAAACAACTGCAGCAACCGCAATTTACACCCGGCCTGATCAACTCGCGGATTCCCGGGTGTTGATCGATGAACTGCGCAAGGTTGATGTTGACTCACTGCGGCAATTGATGGCCATCAGCGAGAATATCGCCAACCTGAATGTCGACCGCTATCGATTATTCTCCACCCCTTTTACTTTGCAAAATGCCAAGCAGGCGCTGTTTGCATTCAAGGGAGATGTCTATAGCGGCATCGAGGTGGATGCCTACAGTGAGGATGATCTGCAGTATGCACAGCAGCATCTGCGTATTCTCTCCGGGCTCTATGGCGCGCTGCGTCCACTCGATCTGATTCAGCCCTACCGACTGGAGATGAAGACCAAACTGGCTAATCCGGTCGGGAGCAATCTCTACCAGTTCTGGGGGGAGCGCATTACCGACAGCCTCAACCAGTTGCTGGAGCAGCAGCAGGAACCGGTGCTGATCAACCTCGCATCCAACGAATATTTCAAAGCGGTCAAACCAAAATTGCTGAACGGGCGTCTGCTGACGATTAATTTCAAGGAGATCAAGGAGGGTAAAACCCGTGTTATCGCCATTTTCGCAAAACGCGCGCGCGGTATGATGACTGATTTCATACTGCGCAACAGGATTGAAACTCCGGAAGGCATCAAGGCGTTCAAGCGGGGCGGCTACCGCTATTCAGCAGCAGATTCAGATGATAAGCAGTGGACATTCACCCGTCCCCAGCCGCCGGGGAAAAGGCATGATCTGCATCTATCGAGAGAGAAATCCTTTAAATGATAAACCACGGAACACACGGACCACACGGAATATTTCTGGTTTTCTTTTCCGAGTATTCAGTGTGTTCCGTGGTGAAAAAAGTGTTTAAGAAATTATTGTGCTGATCAATTCATCGCTGTTTCAGGATGTAGTCGATGATCTGCTGGTGTTCTGCTTCAGAGAGGCTCTCTTCAAAGGAGGGCATTATTTTTCCTCCGTAATGAATGGTTTTGTGAATGAACTCTTTCGGCTCATCCAGAGTGGTTGCTTCGCGATGACAGCCGTAACAGTTTTCAGCGTAGAGTTTTTCGCCTGTGGTGGCGTAATGCTCCGCATTGTCAATGCTTGCGCAGGAGTAGAGAGCTACGCAACAGAGTGATGCAACGGCCGTGCTAATGAGTGTTTTCATGGAACTCTCCTGTCTAATAGTGTCTACCATTCACTGGCTTCTGTAATGATGCTTTCAATCAGTTTCACAACTTCGTCGACTTCTTTTGTAGATTCTTTTCCTGCAACTGGTCGGCGATACGCCAGGTTGACATGTTTGGG
>JAUVEG010000029.1 GCA_030594925.1 Gammaproteobacteria bacterium | reverse complement strand
CCGGAAAGCGTCAGACGCCCGTCACCGGCCTGCTTGAGTTCGGCGCTGTTACTTTGCTGCAGCACGTCTGCTCAAACCCTTAATCAGGCCGTCAATGCCACCTTTGCGAATCTCGCTGCTGAAATTCTCACGATAGTTGGTCATCAGGCTGACACCGTCGATTTTGACGTCGTAAACGCTCCATTGTGCGCCGCTTTTGCTCATATAGTAGCGAATCGAGAGCGGCCTGCCACTGGAGGGAAATGCCTTGCTGGGGATCACGACACGCTTGTTATCCTTCGAGCGCTGCGGCTTGCCATATTCAACAGCTTTTCCCGTGTAGTTCAATAACGCCAGACCATAGGTGCGTATCAACAGATTACCGAATGCATCAGTGACCCTCTTTTTCTGCGACGAGGAGGCTTTGCGCCAATGCTTCCCCATTGCAGAACTGGTCATCGCTGAAAAGTTGAATGTCGACTTGACGATATCACCGACAGCACCGGAGATGCGATCAGGGTGCGCCTTGAGTTCCGATTTGCGGCTCTTTAAGCGTTTCAGGACGCGATCTGTCAGATTCTGTGCCTTGCGCAGGGTTATCTCATCATCACTGGCTGCATGCAGAGTTGATGCCATGCACAACAGCAGCGTCATGCTGACTCCCAGCATCAAGAGTTTATACTGCTTCTTCATTTCCCCTCCTCAGCCTTGCTGAAAATAAATTGCCCCACCATATCTTCCAGCACCAGCGCCGACTGCGTAATGGTGATTTCGCTTCCCTCTGCGAGCAGCGCTTCACTGCCGCCGGGATCCAGTCCGACATACTGCTCTCCAAGCAGCCCCTGCGTCAATATTTTAGCAAAGGTGTCTTCCGGGATCTGATCATAGCGGGCCTGAATGGAGAGGGAGACCACCGCCTCAAATGTCTGCTCATCGATGTCGATGGATTTCACCCGTCCGATCATGACCCCTGCCAGGGTCACAGGCGAGCGCACCTTGAGACCGCCGATATTATCGAACCTGGCCTTGACCAGATAGCCGTCCTGTTTTTCAAAACTGGCAAAATTACTGGCGCTCATGGCAAGGAAAAAGAGCGCCGCGGCGCCGGCAAGCACCAGCAATCCCACCATCACCTCGACTCCTGCGGAACCCTTTCGCATCAGATCTCTCCAAACATCATTGCAGTTAATAGAAAATCCAGCGCCAGCACCGCCAATGCAGAGTGCACCACGGTGCGCGTTGTAGCGCGGCCGACCCCCTCTGCTGTCGGCACTGCGTCATAACCCTGGAACAGCGCGATCCAGGTGCAGACGACGCCAAACACAAAACTCTTGATGACGCCGTTCATGACATCTTCATAGAAGTCGATCGTGGCGATCATCTGTGACCAATACGTGCCGTCATCCACCCCCATCAGGGTAACGCCGACAAAATGGCCGCCGTAAATCCCCAGCGCACTGAAAATAACGGCCAGTATCGGCATGCTGACAATTCCGGCGAAAAATCGCGGCGTCAGAATACGGCTGACAGGATTCACCGCCATCATCTCCAGCCCCGAGAGCTGCTCGGTTGCCTTCATCAGGCCGATCTCAGCCGTCAATGCAGATCCGGCGCGCCCGGCAAACAGCAACGCAGCCACCACCGGACCAAGCTCCCTCACCAGAGAGGCAGCGACCATCACCCCCAGCATCGCCTCGGCAGAGAAGCGCGACAGAATATAATGCCCCTGCAGCGCCAGCACCATACCGACAAAGATGCCGGAAACACCAACGATAAGCAGGGAGAGCACGCCCACATTGTAGAGCTGCAGAAAAAACTCCCGCGGCCGCAGCACCACCACATGACTGCTGCCGAGAATCTGCCACAACAACTGCATAGCACGGCCAATGCCTCGCACCACGTCGATTGTAGCTTTTCCCAGTCGGGCGACTGAATTCATTCAGCTCTCCCCCAGAAAATCAGCTTCCAGGGAGGGAGCCGGATGATGGAAGGGCACCGGACCATCCGCCTGCGCCAGCATGAATTGCCTGGTCCAGGGTTTTTTCGAATTCAACAGCGCCTCGGGAGTTCCATGCTCGATCACCCTGCCCTCTGAAATCACGTAGATCAGGTCTGCAATCGATGCGGTTTCATGGACATCATGGGAGACGATCACCGAAGTCATCCTGGCGGCATCATTGAGACGGCGGATCAGTGACACCAGCACCCCCATTGAAATCGGATCCTGGCCACTGAAAGGCTCATCATAGAGAATCATCATCGGATCGAGCGCAATGGCGCGCGCCAGCGCCACCCGGCGCGCCATGCCGCCGGACAACTCCGACGGCATCAAATCATGCGCCCCGCGCAGGCCGACTGCCTCCAGCTTCATCAGCACCAGTTTCCTGATCATCGATGCGGGGAGATGCGTATGCTCAACCAGGGGATAGGCGACATTATCATAGACGTTCAGATCCGTCAGCAGGGCGCCGCTCTGAAACAGCATCCCCATGCGCATGCGCAGTCGGTAGAGCCGGCGGGTTCCAAGCTCATGAATGCGCTCACCATCAACGTCAATCGTTCCTGATTGAGGCGTCAGCTGCCCACTAATGAGCTTCAACAGTGTTGTTTTACCGGATCCGCTAGGCCCCATAATTGCGGTAATTTTGCCATGGGGAATCTCCACATCGATACCATCGAAAATCACCTTTTCACCACGTGAAAAAGAGAGATTTCGAATTTTGACCAGTGGGGACTGCGTCTTTGCCATAAGTGTCAGTCTTTCTTTCTCCTCAAAAGGCGTGTGGTCACACTATTTCATCAACCACAGATAGACACAAGATATTTATGACATCTCTTTAATCTGTGTTTATCTGTGTTCATCTGCGGTTAAATTTATTTCGAACCGAGTCTGCGAAAGCACAATTTGCCCCGCATTATAGATCAAATCAGAGATCAAATCTGTTAGGATAGTCTTACTTTATAGAGAACACTATTTCGATGCGATACAAGCTCATTTTCATTCTATTGCCGGGCCTTGTTCTGGGCTGCGGCAGTGCATTCGCAGAGAAGAAGCTGTGGACCGAAACCTCCCCGTCTGTCAATGCAACCCATATATTCATCGGTGAAATCAACCGCCGCGGCAAGCCAACCGGTTTTCATGCAAAAACCAACGGACAGATTCCTAAAGAGGCAAAAATCCTGAAGATCAAGAGCCGGCCAAATCAGAGCGGCGTCTACACGGCACAGGTCGGCATCTATGACAAGCGGTCACAAAGGTGGAAAGAGAAGTTCTCAACCATGTATCCCGACAAGATGAAGCCTGCCGAAATCATCAAGGCTGTGCTGCTCGCCTACAGCAACCGCAAGCAGGGTAAAACACAACCATGGCGCGGCCCCTCCGGCCACGGCTTTCCGATCGAAGGCTATGTGTTGAATGACGGCAGAATCAATACCGCATACCCGATCTATATTCGTAATCAGAGTAGGAAATGATGAGCAAGCTGCGCTTTTATCGTGACGACGACAACGCACCCAGGGCAGTGGGCAACGACGAAGAGAGCAGCATACTGGCCCAACTACTGGAGTCGGATATCCAGGATGACGCCGTCATCTGCCGTGAACTGCTGGAACGCATCCGCAGAGTTGCACAGTCAGATGCCCCGCATGTGCATACCGGCAACAGCTTTACAATCACATTGACGCGGGAGACTGCAACCATCGGCAATCTCTCTCTCGAGAATAACAAAGAGACCACTCTGGATAGGGACAAGGTTGTGCTGGTGCTGAAAAACTGGCTCAATTTTATCTCCTGAGCAACCTTTGCTCACTCCAATATCTTTACTATGAGTCATATTCACACAATAATTCTCGCAAAGGCGCAAAGACCGCAAAGGGTTTTTCTTGGCGTGCTTAACGCCTTGGCGAGAGGAAATACTCTCTTTCATGCTACATCGGTCTGAGACGGGATCTCGCTATTCATGGCACGATACAGACCACCTGCCGCACCTAAATCACCTTACATCACCGCTGAGGGATTTGAACGCCTCCAGGCTGAAGAGAAAGCGCTGTGGAAGCGCCGCCGCGATGTTGTCAAGGCCCTCTCTGCTGCCGCTGCCGAAGGAGACCGCTCCGAGAATGCCGAATATATCTATCGTAAAAAAGAGCTTCGCGGCATTGACAGACGCATCCACTATCTGCAGCATCGCCTGCCGATACTACTCGTTGCCGGCAATAAACCCGATCTTAAGAAGCAGGTATTTTTCGGAGCCTGGGTGACCCTGGAGGATGAGACAGGCGCAGAGAATCGCTACCGCATCGTCGGGCCGGACGAATTTGATCAGCAGCGAGACTACATCAGCATGGATTCGCCCATGGCTAAAGCGTTGCTGAAACGCCACCTGGATGATGAAGTGAACGTCCGCACCCCCGCAGGTATAACGCGCTGCTGTATTACAAAGATCGACTATGAGTGACCCACATCAACTCCTGAAAATTCGTCATTATTAGCGAATTATAGTCATTTTTAGCATTAACTCGCCATTAATAGCGATTTGACAAATTCAGAATGGTCTGCTATAAGTCGTCACATATATCGATATAGAAAGAATATTTGATGTAATTCGACAAAGATGACGATTATGAAGATATCAAGCCTTCTCACAGACGATGCCATCCTTGCCGAAATCGGCAAGCGGGTGTCGCGTCGTCGCCTGGAGCTTCAACTCACCCAGGCGAAATTAGCCGGGCAGGCTGGTATCGCCAAGCGCACAGTCGAGCGCATCGAGGCTGGCGCCTCGGCGCAGATGTCGAGCATGATACGTCTTTTCAGGGTACTGGATCTTCTGCCGGGAGTAGAGCGCATGCTCCCGGAGGCGGAAGCAAGACCAATGGATATGCTTAAGCGAAAGGGGAAGCAACGCCAGCGCGCCTCATCGGGCCGGGTTTCAGAGAGTCCCGGGGAACCATGGTCATGGGATGAGAATACATGACGACTCTTGCCGAGGTGAAGTTGTGGGGCCGCACCATCGGCGCAGTCATGCTGGAAAAAAACAGCGATACAGCCAGCTTCGAATACGACCCGGCATTTGCCTCCAGCGGCATCGAGATTTCGCCGCTCAGGATGCCGCTTTCCAGGCGTGTCTACAGCTTTCCCGAACTATCCAGAAAGACCTTTTACGGACTACCCGGCCTGCTGGCCGACTCGCTCCCGGACAAATTCGGCAATGCACTGATCGATCTCTGGCTGGCCACCCAGGGGCGACAGGCAAACTCATTCAATGCTGTTGAACGACTCTGTTATACCGGCGCACGGGGTATGGGCGCTCTGGAATTTGCGCCTGTGATTGGCCCGAAAGCCCGGCAGGAAAAGCGGATAGAGATCGGCAAGCTGGTTGAACTCGCCTCGGAAATTCTCAGCCAGCGTCATCATCTATTGAGCTCCCTTGCCGACGAGAGCAGAGAGCAGGCGCTGACAGACATCCTGCGGGTAGGCACCTCGGCCGGCGGTGCACGCGCCAAGGCCGTGATCGCCTGGAACCCCTCGACCAACGAGGTGCGCTCCGGTCAGGTTCCGGCAGCAGAGGGTTTTGAACAGTGGCTGCTTAAGTTTGACGGCGTCACAGGAAACCGGGACAAGGAGATGGAGGATCCACAAGGTTATGGAGTGATTGAATATGCCTACTACAAAATGGCAAAGGCGTGCGGCATCGATATCAGCGAATGCCGACTGCTGGATGAAAACGGCAGACGCCATTTTATGACCCGTCGTTTCGACCGACTCGCTGACGGTCGAAAACTACACATGCAGTCGCTGTGCGCGCTGGCGCACTATGATTTCAATATGGCAGGCGCCTACTCCTATGAACAGGCGCTGCTGGTGATTCGACAGTTGGGATTACCCATGCGCGTCATCGAGGAACAATTCCGCCGCATGGCGTTCAACATCGTCGCCCGCAATCAGGATGACCACGTCAAGAACATCGCTTTTTTGATGGATAAATCCGGAACATGGTCGCTTTCACCAGCGTTTGACATGACATACAGCTACAATCCTTCTGGCGCATGGACAGCCAGCCACCAGATGAGCATGAACGGTAAACGCGAAGAGTTCACCATCGATGATTTCAAAGCATGCGCAAAAACCGCCTCGATGAAACGCGGGCGAGCCGGGAAGATTGTCAGGGAAGTACAGCAAGTGGTGTCGCGCTGGCGGGATTATGCCAATGAATCCGGTGTGCCGGCCTCGTGGCGCAAGAAGATTCAGAGCACATTCAGATTGGAAATCCGCTGACCCGAAATTGACATCTCAATAACCCCGCGCTTCATTTGAACCCTGCACACTTAATAACCTAAAACCTAATCGTTATGACACTGCATGCACGAAAGGCTTGTTCTTTTCGCCTCGACACTCATACACAGCTTGACTGAATCACTGACCAGAAATTTCCTTTTTTTCATGCCGAAATCTGCACGACTGATGGGGACGGTCATTTTGATCAGGATGGTATCGCTATTGCCAATCTTGCTTCCCTTGACATCACTCAACTTCACATTGAACGTGACAGCTCTGGTGATGCCATGAAGAGTAAGATTCCCTTTTACAATGCCCGCAGTTCCGGCCAACCATTCAAATCCGCTACTGACAAATAGAATATCCGGATAGCGTTCAACATCAATAAAGGTTCCACTTTTAATCACTTTTTCAATCAGTGGATTTGGGGTTGATACACTATCGACATCAATAGAGAGCAGCGCCTGGCCACGGTTCTCAGCTCCAGACTGCATAGCAATACCACCCTCGAACTTCTTGAATCGCCCCTCTACATGACTGAGCTTGCTGTCAATACAGAATTTCACCACGGAAGTTGCAGATTGAACGCGATATAAGTAGCCTTTTTTTGCTGCACGGAGCATAGAATCAAGCACAGATTGCTCGACCTTGCCGTTAAGAAAGGGAGTGCAAAACCGATCTGCGACTGCAACCTTTGCAAACCCGCAGTTCAGCAGCAGAACTGCAAGTAACAATCGTCCGATAGAGTTTCCAGTATTCATGTAAAACCCCTGACATAAAGTATCTGGACATATTGATTATACTCTCCTGGAAATATCATAACCTCAAAATGATAGGCTCTGCCTCCAGGAAACCGCGCCGCCATACTCGCAGCAAAGAGATGGCTAACGTTTATTCCTCCGCCTTATCCAGCGGCTCCCCCTCAAAATATTTCGAAGCGGAAAACATCGCAACAATTCAGCACACGCGGGAATGTCGCTGCTGCAGGGCGTATCTACCGGAAAACGCCGTAAATACATCCCTGTAGGCTCGCTTCGGCATCCATGCCTCAAACGTTTCCTTTAGACACACCCAACAGCAGCGACTTATTAGCACAATTGGCAATATGCTGAATAGTTACTCCCAGACTTTGATCTCTTTCATATCAATTTTGCTACTCCGCCAAGGGATTATCCAAAAAAGTGAGCACAGGTATTATATTCAATCTTCTCCTGTTCAAGAAGCCTCAACAGGCAACCCCTCCAACCGCCACTCTGGAAGTCCGCCATCCAGGCGGCTGGCTGTCATCCCCTTGTCGCGCAATCGGGAAACGGCATCGAAGGCCAGCACACAGTGCGGACCACGGCAGTAAGCGACAATCTCCCGGGAGGGATCGAGCTCATGCAGATGCTTCTCCAACTCCGCCAGAGGGATGTTGATGGCGCCGGGCAGATGCCCTGCTGCATACTCCTCCGGCGGGCGCACATCCAGAACCGTTACCAAACCATCCCGCACCCTCTCCAGCAGTTGCGCTGCAGGCACCGGTTCAAGATTGTCTTTCACTTTGAGGTAGTCATCGACAAGACGGTCCACCTCAGCCAGGCGTCGCTCAGCCACTCCTCTGAGAGAGCCGAGCAGGGCCGAAACATCCTCGCCGCTCAAACGATAAAACACCTTGTGGCCCTCCTTGCGGTTGGCAACCAGGCCTGCCTGCCTGAGCTGTTGCAGATGCTGGGAGGTATTGGCCACAGTGAGGCCCGAGACCTGCGCCAGGGCATCGACGCTGCGTTCACCCTGGTCCAGAAACTCCAGAAGCTCCAGCCGGTAGCCACTGCTCATCGCCTTGGCGACACGTGCAAACTGAGCGAAGAGGTCGTGCTTGAAATTCTGCGTTGACATATCGATGGGTCCGGCTATACTTCAATTATTCAATAGATCTATTGAACTTATTAAATCTGTAATGATTATAGCAGAGGAAATCAGGTATGAACTGGAACGACTGGATTCTCGGCAATGAAGCACCCATCCGCTTGAGTTTCTTTATCGGCATCTTTGCCGTCATGGCCGTGTGGGAGATGCTCTCCCCGCGCAGGATCCTGACCACATCAAAGAGCATGCGCTGGATCAACAACCTGGGGCTGGTTTTTCTCAATACGCTTGTGCTGAGACTGCTGTTTCCAGCCGCTGCAGTGGGAGTGGCGCTGTTTGCCCGGGAACAGGGGTGGGGATTATTCAACTATACCCAGCCTCCATTTGTGCTTGCAGTGATTGTCTCTGTGATTATCATGGATGGCGTCATCTACCTGCAGCATGTCATGGTCCACGCTGTTCCCCTGCTGTGGCGGCTGCACCGTGTGCATCATGCCGACCCGGACTATGACGTGACCACTGGCGCCCGCTTTCATCCCCTGGAAATCATCCTTTCGATGTTGATCAAGTTCGCCACCATCCTGCTGCTGGGGCCGCCACTCATTGCTGTGGTGATATTTGAAGTGCTGTTGAATGCCACCGCCATGTTCAATCACGGTAACGTAAAGCTGCCTTTCACAATAGACCGGATACTACGCCTGCTGGTGGTCACACCAGACATGCACCGGGTGCACCACTCCGTTGAAGATGATGAAGCCAACAGCAACTTTGGTTTCAATCTTCCCTGGTGGGACCGGCTCTTCGGCACCTATCGCGATCAACCCAGGGGGGGGCACGAGGAGATGACCATCGGCATTCATAACTACCATGATCCCAGACAGATAAGCTGGCTCTCCGGAATTCTGCTGCTGCCGTTCAAAGGCAAGATCACCGGCTATGCGATCAATCGTCGTGAATGGAGCAACGATGAAAAATAAGGAAACCCCATCCTATCGGTTTTTTCAGAAGCATCAGAGCATAATGCGCATCCTGCTGCTGACTCTCATCGTAGCCGGAATTACCATGGCCGTCCTCTACCGGGACCATTTTGATGCGCAGCTGCTCGCTCAGTGGATAGATGAAGCAGGCGCTGCCGGGCCGCTGCTATTCATCCTTATCTATGCCGTTGGCACAGTGATGTTTCTTCCCGGTTCAGTTCTGACATTGGCAGGCGGCGCGCTGTTCGGCCCCGTTCTCGGTACCCTCTATAACCTCATCGGCGCGACCATCGGAGCCACCCTGGCATTTCTGGTTGCGCGCTATCTGGCATCTGACTGGGTGGAGCGAAAAGCCGGCGGACGCCTGAAACAACTTAAACAGGGGGTAGAGAGCGAGGGTTGGCGCTTTGTCGCCTTTGTACGCCTGGTGCCGCTGTTCCCATTCAACCTGCTCAACTACGCGCTGGGGCTGACCCGCTTGCGGCTCACGCATTACATCATCGCCAGTTTCATCTTCATGCTGCCCGGCGCCACCGCCTACACTTACCTGGGCTACGCCGGACGCGAAGCCATTACTGGCGGCGAAGGGCTGATACAAAAAGGATTGCTGGCGCTGGCGCTGCTGGCGATAGTCGCCTTCCTGCCTCGCATTATCAAAATGTGGCGGCATGCCGATGCGGAAAAAGAGCAACTCAACCCGACCAATCCGAAATCAACAGGAGAGAAGCAATGAATACGCTCATCATATTGAATGACCCACCCTATGGCACGGAACGCAGCTATAATGGCTTGCGCATGGCCAAGGCATTGGCTAAAGCAGATGCAAAAGTCACCCTGTTCTTGATGGCCGATGCGGTTACTTGCGCAAAAAGCGGGCAGAAGGTGCCGCAGGGATTCTACAACATCGAACTGATGCTCAAATCCG
>JAUVEG010000008.1 GCA_030594925.1 Gammaproteobacteria bacterium | reverse complement strand
GTATTGACTGACGAAGAGCTGGTGTCACGTGCACTGGCGCTGTGCGGCATCACCAACCCGGTCCACATACCCGGTCACAAACTGGCAACTGTCACCGATGAATATCTGTGGTCACTCGAAGCCGATGCCATACTCATCGATCACCAGAGCTTCTTCGATGCCTACAACCCATCCTCGCTGAGAGTCATCCATGCAGACACGCTGCGCCTGCACAGGCCCACCCCCAGACTGCTGGATGCCGCCCTGGAAGTATGCCGGAAACTCATTCCCTAGTCCCCAGTCCCCAGTCCCCAGTCCCCAGTCCTCAGCCCTCAGTCCTCAGTCCTCATACCTCCGCCCACATCCTCAGCAGGTTGGCATAGGATCGATCCACTCTCTGATGCAATTCACTGCCGGGCTGCTCTTTTAACAAGCTGTCACGTGACTGCACCAGGTCAAAAAGAATCTCCCGCCGTGCCGGATCACGCACCTGGCTCTGAATCCATGTGAGGGCGACCAACCGTTCACCGCTGCGCACCTCTGCAACATGGTGCAGACTGGCGGAGGGATAGAGTACGGCATCGCCTGCATCGAGTTTCACCCTGGTCTCGCCAAAGGTGGTGCGAATCACCAACTCACCTCCTTCGTAGCTATCAGGCGGGTTCAGAAAGGTCGTCATGGAGATGTCTGTGCGAAATTTGGCGCCTGCTCCCATGATCGGTTCATCGATATGATCGCCGTAATGCATCCCCTGGTGATAGCGGGCGACGATAAAATCGGCCAGCCGGTTTGGCAAGGCGGCATTACGGAAAATCATGTTCTCACCGAAACTGCTCATCAAAATCCGGTTTAGCAGTTGCTGCGCCTGAGGTTCCGGCGCCAGTTCTTCATTCTCCTTGACCTGACGGGCCGCGGAACCCGCCGTCAAACGACCGTCCTTGAAGCTTGCCTGACTGACCACTTCATGGATCTTGTTCAGTTGCGCCTCATTCAGCACATGACAGATTTTTAACAGCATAGGTTCACTCCAGATTCAAAAGCCACACATTCATGGTTTTATAACAACGGCTATTTTCGGTAGAATGACACAAATTCCTCAAACAGGCACCCGATTATGGAACTGAATGTCGTCATCGATGAAGATATCTTCACTTTAAATGTCCCTGATCAACTGTTGCAGCAAGCAGGCAGCTTTTTCGACAAGATGGATGCCGACATGGATCAGGGCATTCAATTGAGCCGTCAATGGGTAGAGAATCCACAGCTTGTTCAACGCCTGCAACTGGTTGGGGACAAATTGCTGACAGCGCTTGAAACAGAGGATCATCAACTTGGCCGTATGATGGCCGCTTACATGCTGTCACGCGCACCGGATATCGAACGCATCTACCTCGATACGACAGGCGAGATTGACAATACCGAGATACAATTTAAAAACACGGGTATAGAACCAACCTTCAGCATGCCCATGATGCAGGAGCCGTCAGGCCAGGATATGGAACTGCGCAGCAGAGCTGAAAAGATGGTCTCATCGGTCTTCAAACAGGGACGCCTCTATCACTTCTCCCTGCTGGATCCTGAAACACAGGAGTGGGCTACTGCCGGAGCAGCCAAAGATCAGCAGCAGGCCGAGACACTGCGCGAACAGGCGGTGCAGCAAAGAATGCGGGAACTGGACGACTAAGCAAAAACAATGAGCATCGATATCAAACTTACCGAATATAGCCATGGCTCGGGTTGCGGCTGCAAGATCGCCCCCAAACTGCTGGAGGAGATTCTCAGGAGCGATGAACCACAGGCGCCGCATCCGGCACTGCTGGTCGGCAACCAGAGCAAAGATGATGCCGCCGCATTTGATCTCGGCAACGGCACCTCTGTGCTCAGCACCACGGACTTTTTCATGCCCATCGTGGATGATGCCTTTGAATTCGGCCGTATCGCCGCTACCAACGCACTCAGCGATATCTATGCCATGGGCGGCAAACCGCTGATGGCGATAGCCATTCTAGGCTGGCCTATCGACAAGCTGGGACCGGAAATAGCGCAGCAAGTCATCGAAGGTGGACGCGCCGCCTGCCGTGATGCAGGCATACCGCTGGCGGGAGGACACTCAATCGATTCACCGGAACCGATCTTTGGACTCGCCGTCACCGGCCTGGTCGAGAATCGCCATCTCAAGCGCAATGACACAGCCACCGCAGGCTGCCAGCTGTTTCTCAGCAAACCGCTCGGCATCGGCATCCTCTCCACTGCGCAGAAACAGAAAAAACTCCAGCCGCAGCATCAGCGGCTCGCTCCTGACACTATGTGCCTCCTGAATACCATCGGTTCGGAACTGGCGCAGATCGATGGCATCACCGCGATCACGGATGTCACTGGTTTCGGCCTCCTTGGCCACCTCAGTGAAATCTGCGAAGGAAGCGGCATTGCCGCCATCATCAACTATGATGCAGTCCCCAAAATACCCCATGTGGAAGAGTATCTGGCAATGGGCTGCTCCCCCGGCGGCGCGCAACGCAACTTTGACAGCTATGGCGACAGGATCTCTACAATGACACAGCAGCAGCAGGCGATTCTGTGTGATCCGCAAACCTCCGGCGGTCTGCTGGTCGCTGTAAAACCAGAAGCCGTTAAACTTTTTCTTGAAGTGACCGGCAACGCAGACCTGCAGCTCTCCCCGATCGGAGAGACTGTCGAATACCATAACGGCCCACTGATCAAGGTGATATGAACACCCTCCCTCTCATCAATGACTTTCGTCGTCTCTTTATCGACGACATCCCTCTGCTGGATGTACGCGCCCCTGTCGAGTATAAAAAAGGCGCCTTTCCACTGGCACAGAATCAGCCGCTGATGAACGATATTGAACGCCATGAAGTCGGCATTCAATACAAACAGGTGGGACATGATGCCGCAGTGGAACTTGGGGAGGAGCTGGTGAATGACGCATTGCGTGAGCAGCGCGTTGCTGCATGGAAAGTATTTATCGAGGCTCATCCCGACGGTGCTCTCTACTGCTTTCGCGGCGGCATGCGCTCAAAGATCAGCCAGCAGTGGATTCATGATGCCACCGGCATCGCCTATCCGCGCATCGAAGGCGGCTACAAGGCGCTGCGCAGCTTCCTCATCGACGAGCTGGATGCCGCCGCCACCGAGGTCAATACCATCATCATCGGCGGGCGCACCGGAGTTGGTAAAACAATTCTGCTGAAACAGTTGCACAACACCATCGACCTGGAGGGACTGGCGCGTCATCGCGGCTCGGCATTCGGCCATTATGCGGTTCCCCAGCCTACCCAGATCGACTTTGAAAATGCCCTCTCCATTGCGCTGCTGAAGCATCGGGCAAAAGGAAACCCGCCTCTGATCATCGAGGATGAAGGGCGCAACATCGGCTCTGTGCATATGCTGCAGCAGCTGTTCGATCGCTTCAAGTCAGGGAAGTTCATCATTCTTGAAGCGACGCTCGAGGAGCGCATCGAAAACACCCGCCTGGAGTACATCGATGCCGCCCTGCAGGAGTACCGGGGCATTCATGGAGAAGAGCAGGGATTTGAACGCTGGGCCGGGTATCTGTTGGGAAGTCTGGACCGCATCCGTAAACGCCTCGGAGATATCCGCCACCTGGAACTCCGTAAACAACTGGGCGATGCCATCGATAAGCAACGCCACACGGCAGAGACGCAGCAGCACAATGGCTGGATATCAACCCTGCTCAGCGATTACTATGATCCCATGTACGACTACCAGCTGGGAAAAAAGAAGAAAAACATCGTCTTTACCGGAGACGCAGAGGCATTAAAAGCCTGGTTGCAGCAATTGGGTTAACATGCGGCGCAATGCGCGGAGCTTATTGACGCCCTACGGTTTTTTACCACGGAATGTATGGGTTACCACGGGGACCGTGGGAACCAGTGTAACTATCTTGATCTGTGTTTATCTGTGTGCATCTGTGGAAAATGTTCTTGTTCTTTAGCGAATCCCGGTGCTGGATGATGTCTCCATCAAACGCGTGAATGCCGTACCGACGCCGATGCCGAACTTGCTGACGAGGCGATCCAGGGCATTCTCTCTGACAGTGAAATCGACTACTTTCTTAACGCCAACCAGTTCGGTTGCTACATAACGGCTGTCGCCGAAGCCATCGATCAAACCCATACTTTTCGCCGTGGCGCCGCTCCAGTAGAGTCCGCTGAAGATCTCACCGCTCTCATTGAGACGATCTCCACGCCCGTCTCGCACCGCCTGGATAAACTGCTGGTGCACCTCCGACAGCATCTTCTCCGCATGCGCCCGGTCATCATCTTTCAGCGGCAGAAAGGGATCCAGGGAGACCTTGCTTTTCCCGGAGGTAATGACGCGCCGCTCGACGCCCAGTTTCTGCATGGCATCGACAAAGCCGAACTCTCCCATGCGTACGCCAATGGAGCCTACGATGCTTGACTCATTGGCATAGATTTCATCTGCAGCTGCAGCGACATAGTAGGCCCCGGATGCGCCGACATCCCCGATGACCGCATAGACAGGGATATCCTTGTGCTCTTTTCTCAAGCGGCGGATTTCGGCATAGATGCGTGCTGACTGAACGGGGCTGCCGCCCGGACTGTTGATCTGCAGAATGATCCCTTTGGTGCTCTTATCCTTGTAGGCGTTTTTCAACCCCTTGGCGACCTGGTCTGCCGAAATGCCTTTATCCTTCGACATAATCACATCATCGATCGCAATCAGCGCCGTATGATCACCAACATTGAGATTATCGGTCGACATATTGCCATTCATAGCCATATACAGCAGCAGAAACAGATAACCGAACAGCAGGAAGCGAAAAAAGATGCTCCAGCGTCGTTTGCGCCGCTGCTCTTTGACCGACTCCAGCGCCAGTTTCTCAATCAGATCGCGCTCCCACACAACCTTCCCGGAATCACTCTTGTTTGTATCAGCCATGTTTGTTCACCCATTCAGGCAGTTCGTTTATCGCATCGAGGCAGTGCAGTGCGCCATGGCGCAGCAGGCGCTCGCTGTCATGCACACCATAGGAGACCCCCAATGCCGGAACACCCGCATTGGCGGCCATCTGCATGTCAAACTCGGTGTCGCCGATGACCAGAGAGTCTGCGGCGCTCATACCCAGTTCACTCAGTATCTCCTGCAGCATTTGAGGATGAGGTTTGGAGAGTGTTTCATCCGCACAGCGGTTTGCCTGAAACAGCGGCCGCAGCCCGGTTTCGTCGAGCTCCTTCTCGAGTCCCCTACGGCTTTTCCCGGTGGCTACAGCCAGCAGATAATCGGAGGAGAGTTGTTGCAGCACCTCACGCGCCCGGGGAAAGAGTCGTGACCGCGCCTTGTTGAACACCAGGAAGTGTTCACGATAGCGGTCAGCAAGAGGCTGATGCTGAGCAGATGGCAATTCGGGAAAGAGTCTGGCGACTGCCTCGATCAACCCCAGACCGATTACCTGCCTGGCCTGCTCTTCAGGCGGAGGCACGATCTCAAGATCAATGGCGGCAGCCTGCAGACAGGCAACGATTTTGGCCTCGGAATCCATTAAGGTTCCATCCCAGTCAAATACCAGAAGTTGATACATCGATAGTTACCGAATCAAGTACGAAGTTGTGACAATATATCGACAAGAGGCTGTTCGAGCGGAGCCTGCAGTTGCAGACGCTCACCACTCTCGCCCCATGGAAAGCTGAGTTTTTCAGCATGCAGAAACAGGCGCTTCAGCCCCAGCTGACGGGAGAGTTGTCGTGTTGGCTCATCTGCGTATTTTCTGTCGCCAAGAATCGGAGTTCCCAGATATTGGGCATGCACGCGTATCTGATGGGTTCTGCCTGTCTTGAGCACTGCTTCAACCAGCATGGCATCTGCAAACTGCTCCTTGATACGAAAAAAGGTCAGCGCCTCCTTGCCATCCGGATGTGGCGTAACAAGACGTTCGCCTCCCTGGATCTGGTTTTTTTTCAGCGGCACATCCACCTGCATGCGGTTTTGAGGCCAGTCGCCATGCACCAGCGCCAGATAGGATTTCTGAATCGCATGCTGGCGTTGCAGTTCATGCAGTATACGCAATGCAGAACGGCGTTTGGCAATCATCAACAAGCCGGATGTCTCCCTGTCGATGCGATGCACCAGTTCAAGGCCTTTTTGTTTCGGCCGTGCGAGCCGCAGCCGCTCGATAACACCAAGAGAGATGCCGCTCCCCCCATGCACAGCAAGCCCGGATGGCTTGTTGATCACCAGCAGCCGGTCATCTTCATAAATGACCGATGCGGAAAGTTCTTGCTTCTGTTCCCTGCTCAGGGCCGGCAGAGTCACTGCTGACGCTGTGCGCACAGGAGGGATACGCACCTTGTCGCCAACCCGCAGGCGGTATACGGGCTTGATGCGTCCACCATTGACGCGAACCTCGCCACGCCTGAGGATACGGTAAACATGGCTGCGGGGAACGCCCTTGAGCTGCCGCAGCAGATAGTTGTCGATACGCTGATCATCAGCTTCAGCACCAATCGTCTCTATGCGGACGCGGCTGTTGACGATCTTGTCACTCATCAGTAATGAGCTCCTGTGAACTGTCATCCCGCAACATTAAGATCTCTCCTGCGTCGAGATGACAAGCGGTGTATAACCAGACAATCTCATGGTGGGATACGGCAATGATTGTTCCTGACAATCTGATTGCACTTCCTCCATCCATGGAGGTCGCTATCGCTTATACCACCCTAGGAATCCACATTTCCAGCTGCTTTAGGCTTTACCTGCTCCTTTGATTTCGCAGCTGGTTTTGCTTCCGCCGCCTTTGGCTTTGCTTGGGCCATTGGCTTCGCTGCCGGCTTTACTTGCGTCGACTTTGGCTCTGCTTCTCTCTTAGGCTTCGTTTCTGCTTTAGGCTTCGTTTCTGCTTTAGGAGTTACATCCGCTTTTGGCCTGACTTGCGCCTTTGGCTTCGCTGCTTGCTTTGCTTCCAACTTTGGTTCAGCTTGCGCCGTCGACTTCTCTGCTGATTTTACTTCCGCCGTCTTTGGCTCTGCTTGCACCTGTGGCTTTGCTGCAGGCCTTGCTTGCGCCCTTGGCTTTGCAACCGGTTGTTGCTTCGCCTGTTCCTGTGACTCCGATGCCGCAGACTGCACTGCATCGGCACCAGGCTTTCTCACTGCCTTGTCACTTCCACTGTCAGCTGTCTCTGCACGCTGATTGTGCGGTTTTCGCGGTCGACCGCCTCCATGCTGACGCCCTGCGCTGGAACGCCGTCCACGCGGTGGACGTGACCGCCCCTGCCCTTGTCCTCCCTGATTATTTGCCTGCGACTGCCCGCTGTTTTGCTTCTGATCGCTCCCGGCGGACTTTTGATCTGCATCACCCTTGTTAGCTGTACGATTTTGCTGCGTGCCGCTACTCTGCCCCCCGCGTTTGCTTGCCTGACTTCGACGACGCGGATTACCCGTACCTCTTCGCTGCTGGGGACGCCTCTGCTGGGGGCGCCGCTGTTGGGGCTTGCGTTGTTGCGGCTTCTTCTGCTCTTCCTCTACCTTCTCTTCTGCAGTATTGTGGGTAAAGAGTGTCGTAAAAATACGCTTGATAAAGCCGCTCTCGGAAGTTTCATCACTGTCAGATTGCGGTGATGCAGTCTCCTCTGTTTTGCGTTGCTGCGGAGCCGGAGGCTTGTGCTCGATTGTCTTGACTGCAGGCTGCTCCATGCGCGCCTGTTGCACAGAGTGGCTTTCAGGAACATTCACTTCCGGGGTATCAACAGTTTTATAACTGGCCTGGTCGGCGCTCCCCTCCGGAATATCGTCCTGGCGTAGCCGTTCGATGGCGTAATGCGGTGTCTCCAGATGCGGATTCGGCACCAGAATCACTTCAACACTCTGCCGTTTTTCGAGATCGTGGATCGCCTGGCGCTTCTCATTCAGCAGATAGGTGGCCACATCGACCGGAAGTTGAGCGCTGATTCTTCCCGTGTTGTGCTTTTGCGCATGCTCTTCGATCACTCGCAGAATCGACAGCGCCAGCGAGCGTACTCCGCGGATCGTACCCTGGCCATCACAGCGCGGGCAGACATTTTGTGTGCCCTCACCCAGTGAGGGGCGCAACCGCTGTCTTGACATCTCCATCAGACCAAATCGGGAGATTCTGCCGATCTGCACCCGTGCGCGATCCTCTTTCATCGCCGCTTTTAGGCGGTTTTCCACCGCACGCTGGTTCTTGTTCGCCATCATATCGATAAAATCGATGACAAACAGCCCTCCCAGGTCCCGTAGACGCAGCTGTCGTGCTACTTCATCAGCAGCTTCAAGATTGGTATTGGTCGCAGTCTCTTCAATATCCGCACCCTTGGTCGCGCGCGCGGAATTGATATCGATTGAAACCAGTGCTTCAGTATGATCAATAACGATTGCCCCGCCGGAAGGCAGGCGTACTTCGCGCTCGAATGCAGTCTCAATCTGACTCTCGATCTGATAGCGTGAAAACAGCGGGGTTTCATCTGTATAGAGTTTCAGTTTACGCGCATTATGCGGCATAACCTGCTTGATAAAGCTCTCCGCCTGACGAAACATCTCTTCGCTGTCGATGACAATTTCACCGATATCACTGCGCAAATGATCGCGTATCGAGCGAATGATGACATTGCTCTCCTGATAGATCAGGAAAGGAGCTGCGCGCTCCTCTGCAGATTTCTCAATGGCTGCCCACACCTGGGTCAGATAATCCAGATCCCACTGCAGCTCTTCAGAGACTTTTCCAACGCCGGCTGTGCGCACGATCAATCCCATACCATCAGGAAGCGAAAGCTGTGACATCGCCTCGCGCAATTCTGAGCGCTCCCTGCCTTCGATACGCCTGGAGATTCCACCGGCCCTGGGATTCTTTGGCACCAGCACCAGGTAGCGGCCGGCGAGGGAGATAAATGTAGTAAGGGCTGCACCCTTGTTGCCACGCTCCTCCTTCTCGACCTGGACGATGATCTCCAGCCCCTCCTTGATGGCAACACCGATTTTTGGTCTGCCACTGGCTTTTTGAGCCTCTTCAGAGAAGTAGGTTCTGGCGATCTCTTTCATCGGAAGGAAACCATGACGTCCGGCGCCATAGTCGACAAAAGCTGCTTCAAGACTGGGTTCTACGCGGGTGATCCTGCCTTTATAGACATTGGCTTTTTTCTGTTCTCTTCCAGGATGTTCTATATCCAGATTGAAGAGACTTTGTCCATCGACAATTGCAACGCGCAACTCTTCCGGTTGGGTTGCATTAATTAGCATTCTTTTCATTGTATAAACCTGTGATTGAACTGGCAGCCAAACCGTGCGATCAGGCTGTTCAGACATATCTGTGTTAATACCGCCTCAGCGATACACTTCAGGTGCAGTAGAAAAGCGCTGGCATCGAGCAATGAAAAGAGAGAAGATTTTTTGCAGACCTTTATGATGAAGTCTGCCGCCATTCCTGTCCGGCAAATCCGCTAATATTGGAAAACGCCAAAATTTTAACTGGCGTTGATGCGAATGTAATCACCCGTCGGGGGCCGAATATTGTGTTGCGTCACGGGCGGTTTCCCCGGAACGATCTCATTTTTTTACTCCTGACAAGCTTTTTCAAAGCATCTATCAGGTTCTATACAGTGGAGAAGTCTTCTCAATTCTCGCCCGGTGAGCGCTTGCTACCGGCCTGTTGCATGCCGGAGTTCCCGGCAGCGATTCAGCATCATCAAATAATGATGCTGACAATAATTCTTTAAATTTGTGTGTTACCCGAAAATAACAATCCACGTTAATTTCAATAATCAGTCAAAATATTTGTACGATTCATAGGATGTAGTGAACTTGCCAAGAGCATATCATTCACACAGACCCCAGATCGGTGCGCTTCGCCTACACGGATGGTCACTTCGGGCTTCGTTCCCCAGCACATCCTATACATGAATTCAGAGCAAAATCATTTATCCTGAACCCGCTACCGCTCTTCGAGTTCTTTTTGATAAGCAGCATTCACCCTTTCACGCATCTCCTTGCCCGGTTTGAAATGCGGCACATGTTTTCCCGGCAATGCAACCGGATCACCGGTTTTGGGATTCCGCCCCATACGCGGCTTGCGAAAATGCAGTGAGAAACTACCAAAACTGCGGATCTCAATCCGGTCTCCACAGGAGAGTGCGGAACTCATTTTCTCAAGAATACATTTCACCGCATACTCAACATCTTTTTGCGCCAGATGCGGTTGCTGTTCAGCAATAATGTTGATCAATTCTGATTTGGTAACAGGCATCGTTAATTATCAGCAGGAACAGGACAGCCGGGCTGCCATGCTCCTGCTAAGACTCCTTGTAGTTAGTCGCTCTCTTCTTCTGATGCGCTCATTTTCTCTTTGAGCAGATCACCGAGTGTAGTTGCGCTTCCAACAGAGGCAGTTTGCGACTTAGAGGTGTAGCTGCGGATAACCGCCGCCTCCTCTTCAAAGTCTTTCGCCTTGATGGAAAGATTGATTGCACGGCTTTTGCGATCGATAGCAAGAAACTTCGCTTCAACCTCATCACCGACACTCAACACCGTACCGGCATCATCGATACGCTCACGCGAAAGCTCGGAAACACGCAGGTAACCCGTCACGCCTTCAGCCAGCTCGATAGTTGCCCCTCTTGCATCAACCTCTGTGACAGTGCCTTTGACGACACTCCCTTTACTGTGGGTCGTGACATAGACAGAGAACGGATCTGTATCCAGCTGCTTGACACCCAGCGAGATACGCTCACGCTCAGGATCAACAGAGAGGACCACAGCCTCGACTTCATCACCTTTCTTGTAGTTGCGAACCGCCTCTTCACCGAGCAGATCCCACGAGATATCAGAGAGATGCACCAGGCCGTCGATGCCGCCATCCAGACCGATGAAAATACCGAAGTCAGTGATTGACTTGATGCTGCCCTTGACCTTGTCGCCCTTCTTGAAGTTCTGTGCAAAATCATCCCATGGATTGGTTTTGCACTGCTTCATACCCAGCGAGATACGGCGGCGCTCTTCATCAATATCCAGAACCATGATTTCAACTTCATCGCCCAGCGAGACGACCTTGCTCGGGTGGATATTTTTATTGGTCCAATCCATTTCGGAGACGTGAACAAGACCCTCGACGCCCTCTTCGATCTCGACAAAAGCGCCATAGTCTGCAATATTCGTCACCTTGCCGAACAGACGCGTCGCCTCAGGATAGCGGCGTGTGATATTGACCCATGGATCATCACCCATCTGCTTGAGGCCAAGTGAGACCCGCATCTTTTCACGATCAAACTTGAGAACCTTGACGGCGATCTCGTCACCAATCTCAACAACTTCAGAAGGGTGGTGAACGCGCTTCCATGCCATATCAGTGATATGCAGCAGACCGTCAACACCGCCCAGATCAACAAATGCGCCGTAATCGGTGAGGTTCTTGACAATACCCTTGATCTCCAGACCATCAGCCAGTGTTTCGAGCAACTTGTCACGCTCTTCACTGTATTCCGCTTCCACAACGGCACGACGGGAAACCACCACATTATTGCGTTGCTGATCCAGCTTGATGACCTTGAACTCAAGATCCTTGCCTTCAAGATAGGCGGTATCGCGTACGGGACGGACATCGACCAGTGAACCGGGAAGGAATCCACGCACCTGGCCCAGGTCGACAGTAAAACCGCCCTTGACCTTGCCATTGATGCGGCCGGTGATGATCTCCTGATCATCAAACGCTTTTTCAAGCAGTATCCATGCGTGATGGCGTTTTGCCTTTTCACGCGACAGGCGGGTTGCTCCAAAGCCGTCTTCTACGGCATCGAGCGCAACCTCGACCTGATCACCAATGGCGACTTCGAGATCACCATTGGTATCTAAAAACTGTTCTTTTGGAATCGTACCTTCTGATTTAAGGCCTGCATTGACAACGACAAAGTCATCGTTGACGTCAATTACAGTACCCATGATCATGGTACCTGGTTTCAAATTAAGATTGGCTACACTCTCTTCAAAGAGTTCTGCAAAACTTTCGGTCATTGTGAATTAATCCTGATACCCGGAGGTATCCCGTATTGCTGATCGCACAGCAATTCATATAGTCGTTAAATAAATTAAGCCTGTCACTCAAAAGACAGACTCCCAATACACAAAGAGCAGATATCAAAGCGGCAGATCGCAATGTTCATGCGCCTGAGCCAGAATTTGCCCAACTACCTCGTCGATAGTCAGCGCCGAGGAATCAATCATCAGCGCATCGTCAGCCGCACGCAGAGGGGCTTCAGAACGATTCATATCACGCTCATCACGCTCACGAATCTCTTCGACAAGACTCGTAAGAATAACAGACATTCCTTTCTCTTTCAACTGTTTATACCTTCTGCGCGCACGCTCTTCCGCACTTGCTGTAAGGAATACTTTCAAAGCAGCCTGAGGAAAGATAACAGTCCCCATATCCCGCCCGTCAGCAACCAGTCCCCGCGAGGTTGCAAAACGCTGCTGCCAGCCGAGCAGAGCAGCTCTGACCGGAGCAACCGCCGCCACACGGGATGCGTCATTGCCAGCCGTCTCGCTCCTGATAGAATCCGTAACATCATGTTTTTCAAGAAGTATTTTTCCATTTTTGAATTCAACCTGAAGATGACCTGCAATCTCACCCAAAGCATTGTCATCCTGGAAATCGGCATTCTGATTTCGCGCCTGCAACCCCGTCAGCCGATACAGTGCGCCACTGTCGAGCACTCTCCAGCCGAGGTTTTTTGCCACTATTGCGGCTATGGTTCCTTTACCGGAACCCGAGGGACCATCGATGGTAATAATTTTTTGATTCATGCTGTTTTCACTTTGAGCGAGACAAAGTCTCAGACTAACGAGACATAAAGACCTTTTCTCTCGCAAAGACGCAGAGACGCAAAGGAATTTTCTTGGCGAGCTTTGCGGCTTTGCGAGAGTCAGGATTAAAACTTGGTTTATTTGTAAAGATACTTGGTCACTCAAGAACTTCCAGCGTCATACCAATGCTGTTGACGAGCTCTGCAAAGCCTGGAAACGACGTATCGACGTTGGCGCAGTCATCGATCACAATCTCTCCGTCGGCGCGCAAAGCAGCGATCGCAAACGCCATGGCGATGCGATGATCACCATGAGACCCCACTCTACCGCCGCGCATCGCCCCGCCCCTGATCACCATGCCGTCCGGGGTCGGCGTTGCATCGACTCCGAGTCTCTGCAAACCATCCGCCATCACCTGGATACGGTCACTCTCCTTGACCCTGAGCTCTTCGGCGCCAGTCAGTACCGTCTCGCCCTCGGCACAAGCCGCGGCCACAAACAGCACAGGAAATTCATCGATCGCCAGCGGCACCTGTGATTCAGGAATATGGATCCCCTTCAACTTCGCCCCGCGAACATGCAGATCCGCGACAGGCTCTCCTCCCACCTCCTGCTGATTCAATATCTCGATCGATGCGCCCATCTGCCGCAGAATATTGATCACGCCGATGCGGGTGGGATTCATGCCGACATGCCGCAGCGTCAGATCAGACCCCTGTGCTATCGAAGCGCCGACCAGAAAAAATGCCGCCGACGAGATATCTGCCGGCACATCAATTGCTGTTGCTGTCAGGCTGCCTCCGCCATTCAGGCAGATGCGGTTGCCATCGGTCGTCACCCTATAACCGAAACCACGCAGCATGCGTTCGGTATGATCCCGTGTCGGGGCCGGCTCAACCACACAACTCTCACCTATAGCATAGAGGCCGGCCAGCAACACACAGGATTTCACCTGCGCACTCGCCACAGGCATCTGGTAATGGATGGCATCCAGATGTTCGACCGCCTTGATATGCAGCGGCGCGGTGCCTGTGTCGGTGGTATCGATGGCCGCCCCCATGCTTGAGAGTGGTTGCGTCACTCTGCGCATCGGACGCGAAGAGAGCGAAGCATCTCCCGAGAGGGTCAGATTCATCCCCTGCCCTGCAAGCAGTCCGCACAGCAGCCGCATGGAGGTCCCCGAGTTGCCTACATCCAGTGCAACCGACGGCTGCTGCAGACCATGCATGCCAACACCATGAATCGTCACCCTGCCATCATGCGGGCCGTCAATCTCAACACCCATAGCGCGGAACGCCCGCAGCGTTGCCAAGCTATCCTCCCCTTCGAGGAAACCACTGACCTGCGTCACGCCGTTTGCCAAAGAACCGAGCATGATGGATCGATGCGAAATGGACTTGTCACCCGGAACACGGATGCTCCCCTGCAGGACTCCACCGGGCTTTACCAGAAAACGAATATGATTTGTCAATGCTGACTCCGGGATGAACGATAATGCGGCGCAAAGCTTACCGCTGCATCATTGTAGTGTAAACTGCGCGCCCTACAAACATGAACAGTGGTGAAATATCCCATGTCGATTGAAAATCCAGTCCTGGTGCTGGCCTCCACCTCGCCGTTCCGTCGTGAACTGCTGAACAAACTGGGCCTTCCCTTTGAAACGGCGGCGCCTGATATCGATGAATCTCCACTGCCTGATGAAGGGCCTGAATCACTGGTAAAGCGACTTTCACTTGAAAAGGCCAAAGCAGTGGCCGCTGACTATCCACGGGCGCTGATCATCGGCTCCGACCAGGTTGCCTGCGTTGACAACCGGGTTCTCGGCAAACCGGGATCACATGACAAAGCGATGCAGCAGCTCAAATTGACATCGGGAAAAAGCGTCACATTTCTGACCGGTCTGACACTCTATGATGCGGCCAGCGGCAACAGCAGAACCCTGTGCGAACCATTCCAAGCACACATGAGGGAACTGACAGAGAGGCAGATCGACAACTATCTGCAGCGTGAGCAACCCTACAACTGCGCCGGCTCCTTCAAGTCTGAATCCCTTGGCATCGCCCTGTTCAGCAAACTCGAAGGTGAAGACCCGAATGCACTCGTCGGCCTGCCGCTGATCCGCCTGATCGACCTGCTGCAGCAGTTCGGCGTGGATGTGCTGTCATTTCCAACGTCCCAATAACACCAGGATCAAAACATTTATTAACCACGGAATACACGGACAACACGGAAATTATTCTGGCTCTCTTTTCCGTCTGTTCCGTGTGTTCCGTGGTTAAAATTTAATTTCTCAGATTTAGCAATGAAAAAAGATACCAACAACCCCGTTATCGGCTTCAACTACCTGTTGCGCGGCTTCGGCCTGCTGAACAAACCCGGTCTGAGACCATTTGTGGTGCTTCCACTGCTGGTCAATATCCTGGTTTTTTCACTCATGCTATGGATTGGCATTGACCAGTTTGAAGCCCTGATGGATCACTACGTTCCACAGGAGGGCTGGCTCTCCTGGTTCCGCTGGCTTTTATGGCCGCTGTTTGCCATCACCTTCCTGCTGATCCTCTTTTTCGGCTTCACACTGCTGGCAAACCTGATCGGCGCACCTTTCAATGACCTGCTGGCGGAACGCGTTGAAATGCATCTAACCGGTGAGAAACCCGAACAAACATTGACCCTGATGAAGTCCATCGCCCCGGCGATCGGCTCGGAACTGGTAAAAATTACCTATTTTTTGACACGCGGATTGCCGCTGCTGCTGCTATTT